>JALZBL010000233.1 GCA_030947395.1 Actinomycetota bacterium
GTGAGGACGCGTCCGGGAGGGGCGGCCCGCAGGGTGGTCGCCAGCTTGCGGTCGACCACGGAGTCGGCTGGATCGCTTAGGCGCAGCTCCAGCCGGGTGCCGAACGCCGGCTGCAGCGCCATCCGGATGTCGTTCCAGCGCAGCATGGCCGCCACCACGTGGATGCCGTAGCTCGGGCCGCGCTGCAGTAGGTCGGCCACCGGCTCGTCGAGGTAGTCGTGGTCGGTCTTGAGCGTGGCGATGCCGTCGATGAGCAGGACGATGTCGGCGGTGGGCAGTTCGGGCAGCCGGCCCGCGGCGTGCGCAGCCCGCATCTCCTCGAGCGAGTCGATCGAGCGCTCGCGGAACACCTCCTCGCGGTGGGCCAGCATTCCGAGCAGCTCGTCGACGGTGCGCCGCAGCCGGTCGGTGTCGGTCCGCGCGGCGATCCCGCCGACGTGGGGGAACTCGCGCAGGGCGGCCAGCCCGCCGCCGGCCAGGTCCAGCCCGTACACCGCCACCTGCTCGGGCGTGTGGCTGACGGCGAGCCCGGCGACGAACGTGCGCAGCCAGGTCGTCTTGCCGGTCTGCGGGCCACCGACCAGGGCGACGTGGCCGCCGGCCGCGGTCAGGTCGAGCAGCCACGTCCGCTGATCCTGGTGGGCCGGGTCGTCGATGACCCCGACCGGAACGCGCATCGGCCCGGCCTGGACCGGCAGGTGCAGGCCGCGGCCGCCGTCCACGCTCGGCGGGCCGCCGATGCGGTCGAGGGTGGTCACGGCGGGCAGAGGCGCAAGCCACACCGTGCGCGCCGGGAAGACGTCGGCGCCGGTGATGCGCTCGAGCAGGGCGTCGAGCAGGGTCACCTCGACCCGGCGGACGGGCAGCGCAACCTCGTCCACCGCCGTCTCGATGCCGTTGGCCGCCAGGATCCCCGGGTACAAGGGCAGGCGCAGAGCGGCGCGGCCGCGGTCCTGGCTGGTCGGTTCCAGCTCCTCGCGTCGCACCGCCGCGCCCGAGACGTAGGCCGAACGGAACCGGGTGTAGATGCTGGTGTCCACCTTGAGCCAGCCGTAGCCCGGCAACGGCGGGAGCTGGAAGGCATCGGTGGTGTCAAGGACAATGCTGGACTCGGCCTCGGAGAACGTGCGCAGGCCGATCCGGTAGGACAGGTATGTGTCCAGGCCGCGCAGCCGGCCGCCTTCGATGCGCTGGCTGGACAGCAGCAGGTGGACGCCGATCGAGCGTCCGATCCGCCCGATCGTCAGGAACAGATCGATGAAGTCCTCCTCGGCGGTGATCAGCTCGCCGAACTCGTCGATGACGATCAGCAGGTGGGGCAGCGGCTCGAGGTCCGGCCGGGTGGCTCGCAATGCGTTGTAGTCGCCGATGTTGGCCAGGTTCCCGGCGTCCTTGAGCACGCGCTGGCGGCGCACGACCTCACCGTTCAGGCTGGCGTGGGCCCGCTCGACCAGACCGGGATCGTCGGCCAGGTTGTCGATGATCCCGGCGACGTGCGGCAGGTCGGCGAACGGGGCGAATGCGGCGCCGCCCTTGTAGTCGACCAGCACCATCGCCACCTGATCGGGTGGGTGGGTGGCGGCCAGCGACGCGACCAGGGTGCGCAGCAGCTCCGACTTGCCCGACCCGGTCGCGCCGACGCACAGCCCGTGCGGGCCCATGCCGAGCGACGCCGACTCCTTCAGGTCCAGCAGCACGCGCGCGCCATAGTCGTCGACGCCGATGGGGACGCGCAGGAAGTCGCGCTCGCCGCGCGGCTGCCAGGCGGCCGCCGCATCGAAGTGACTGACATCCTCGATGCCGAGCAGGGTGGCCGTGTCGACCGCCCCGATCTGGGCCTGCTCGGCCAGGCTGGCCAGTGACAACCGGCGCCCGGCCAGATCGCGGGCGATCCCCTCGGCCAGGCCGGTGGAGACGTCGTCCAGGCTGCCGGTTGCCACCACGATGCGCTGCGGGTCGCGCAGGTCCTCGACGATCAGGGAGTCGTCATCGGCCACCGTGATCCGGAAGTTGACGTTGCCCGGCTCGTGCAGGCGCTCGGTGACCAGGTGGACGACGGTGATGGCGGCTGCCGCGCTGGTCAGAGTCGCGTCGGGCAGCGGCAGAGATCCGGCGATGTCGCCGCGTGAGTCGCTCAGGACGACGAGGCGCTGAGTCAGCGCCAGTGGAGCGGTGACCGAGAGCCCGCGCCGGACCTCGGCCGAGCGCCGCGCCCGAACCGCCAGCTCGTCCGAGAGCAGGGCGGCCAACCCGTCGAGGTCTGGCGCCACCCGGCGGGCGCCCACCGGCCCGTCCCGCAACTCCTCGTCCACGTTGTGCGGCAACCAGGCCAGCCAGGACCATTCCGGCGCTCGCTCGGGTGGGCAGGCCAGGGCCAGGCCGACGTCGTCGGGGGCGTGCCACACCGCGAGCTGGGTGACCAGCGCCCGGGCCACCGCTGCGCCGGCCGCGGCCGAACCGACCACCGACACGTCGCCGAGCCGGTCGAGCGGCACGGTGAGCGGCAGGCCGGGCGTGACCCGGTACCGAGCGGCCAGGGCTTTCGCCTCGGCCAGCATGAAGGCATCGGTCGGCTGGGTCGGTGTGCCGTCCTCGGGCACCGTGATCTCGCGCCAGGCCAGCGTGCCGGTGCCGATGCGCGTGCGGAGGAAGTCCGGGTCGACCCGCCGCCGCTCCCATAGTCGGGCGGGGTCGCGGGCCAGGCCGGGCAGGGACGCGGGATCGGGATCGGTCAGTCCGGCGACCGTGCGGGCCTGAGTCTCGTGGCTGGCCAGCTCCTCGGACAGCGTCTCGAGGTAGTCCAGGTAGCGCTCGCGGTGCAGCCGGCGGGTCCGGTTGGCCTGCCCGCGCTGGCTGAACACCATGAGCAGGCCGCCCACCGCGGCGACGACCAGCACCAAGGCCCCCACGGCGACGAAGATCGGGTTGCGGCGCAACGTGATCATCATCGTCATGGACGACAGCGCCCCGGCCATGGGCAGCAGCGCCTGCATGGCCGGTCCGCCGGTCTTGGCGTCGGGCAGGATCGGCGGCGCGGCCAGAGTGAGCGGTTCGAAGCCCGACAGTGGCCGTACCGTGCGGGTCGGCCGGTGCACCATCCTTACCGTCATGGCCGCGCCCTCATGACGCCACCGGGATGGCCGTGCCGAGCACCTCGGCGGCCAGGCGCATGGCCGCGAGGTGTGTGAGCGGACCCAGGTCGCCGATGTGGGCCGGAAAGCCCGGGCGCAGCGCGGGGTCGAAGTCGAGGTTCACCACCGACACGTCGTGGATGCGCTTGCCGATCCGCCGCGGCCGGCGGCGGCGCCCGGAACGCGGGTCGGTGTGATTGGCCACGACCACGGTGCGCCCGGCCCACGGTGCGCCGCCGCGGTCGCGCAGATCGGCCAGGCGCGAGGTCACACCGGCGAACCCCTCGTCGGTCTGCGACGTCACTAGACACAGGGCGTGCGCCCGGTCGAGAAGGAGCTCGGCCGCTCCCTGGCCCGGCCGCGAACTCAGGTCGGTGACCGTGATGTCGAAGTAACGGGCGAACGGGCTGACCGCGGCGGTGTAGGTGCCGGCGTCCGGCGCGGCACCGCCGGTGGTGCGGGCGCGGTCGTCACCCGGGACGAGCCAGACACCGTCGGCCACCGGGGTCAGCGCGTCCGCAAAGTCGCGGCGACTGGTCGGCCGCGGTCCTTCGGCGGCCAGCGTGCGGATCGTCTTCACCGGCGTCGCTCCGAGCATCTGGTGCAGCGACGGATGCCACCCGGCCGCGCCGGCGTCCACGACCAGGACCGGGTCGAACCGGCGGGCGGCCAGGGCAGTGGCCAGCAGGGCGGCGACCGTCGTTGATCCCTGGGCGGGCTCGGCC
>JALZBL010000234.1 GCA_030947395.1 Actinomycetota bacterium
ATGCCAACCCGCTCAGCGAGGGCGCGGGCGACACCACCGCCCGCGCGCTGATCAGCCCGAGCGCCGTCAGCCCGAGCGCCGTCAGCCCGAGCGCCGTCAGCCCAACTGCCGCCCGCGTGACCGGCGCCGCCGGTGGAACAGCCGTCGTTGAGCAGGCCGATGACGACGAACGGCGGGCTGCCGCGTCTTGACGGCGTCGGGGTGCCGGGCGCGAGTCGACTCACCGGATGTGCTCCGAGCGCTCGGTAGTGTTCCCCGACGTGCCCGCCCGGCTGGTCGTCCTCGCCTCCGGCAGTGGAACGACCCTGCAAGCAATGATCGATGCTACCCGGGTCCCGGACTATGGCGTCGAGGTCGTCGCGATCGGCTCGGATCGACCCGGGATCGGGGCACTCGCGCGGGCTAAGGGCGCCGGCATTGCGCATTTCGTTTGCCGCGTCGTTGACTTCCCCGACCGCACCGCGTGGGATCTTGCGCTGACCGAGCGGGTGGCGGCGTTGGCTCCTGATCTCGTACTGTCCGCCGGTTTCATGAAGCTCGTCGGGCCTGGTTTCCTCGCCGCGTTCGGCGGGCGCTACGTCAACTCACATCCCGCGCTGCTGCCGGCATTCCCCGGCATGCACGGTGCCAGGGACGCTCTCGACTACGGCGTGAAGATCTCTGGGTGCACCCTCTTTGTGGTTGACGGCGGCGTCGACAGCGGTCCGATCATCGACCAACGTCCGGTGCCCGTCGCCGAGGACGACACCGAGGAGACGCTGCATGAGCGGATCAAGCTAGCCGAGCGCGACATGCTGGTTGACGTCATCGGCCGGATGGCCCGCAACGGGTGGACCGTCGAGAACAGGAGAGTACGAATCCAGTGACTGCACCGACCCGTATTGCCGTGCGCCGGGCGCTCGTGAGTGTCTATGACAAGACCGGTCTGGAGGAACTGGCTCGCGGGCTGGCCGCGGCCGGAGTGGAGATCGTCTCAACCGGGTCCACCGCGGCCGCGATCGCCAGCCTCGACGTGGCGGTGACGGCGGTCGAGGACGTCACCGGCTTCCCCGAGATCCTGGGCGGACGGGTCAAGACGCTGCACCCGCACATCCACGCCGGTCTGCTGGCCGATCAGGCCGACGCGACCCACCTGGAAACGATCGGTGACCTCGGCATCGAGCCGTTCCAGCTGGTGGTCTCCAACCTGTACCCGTTCCGCCACACCGTCGCCTCGGGCGCGTTACCGGCCGCGGCGATCGAGCAGATCGACATCGGCGGCCCCTCGATGGTGCGGGCCAGCGCCAAGAACCACGGCTCGGTGGCGGTGGTGGTAGACCCGCGCAGCTACCCGGCGGTGCTTGAGGCGGTACGCAGCGGCGGCTTCGACCTGCGCCAGCGCCAGACGCTCGCCGCGCTGGCGTTCCGCCACACCGCGTCCTACGACATCGCCGTCGCCGGGTGGCTCGGCTCCGAGCTGGCCCTCGACGATGAGAGCAACGGCTTTCCCGGCTGGATCGGGCGCGACTGGGAGCGGGCCGCGGTGCTGCGCTACGGCGAGAACCCCCACCAGCAGGCGGCGCTCTACGTCCAGCCCGACGGCCTCGGCCTGGCCCAGGCTGACCAGCTGGCGGGCAAGGAGATGAGCTTCAACAACTACGTCGACGGCGACGCGGCCTTCCGGGCGGCCTACGACTTCGCCGAGCCCTGCGTGGCGATCATCAAGCACGCGAATCCCTGCGGCATCGCCGTCGGCGCCGACATCGCCGAAGCGCACCGCCTGGCCAATGCGGGCGACCCGGCCAGCGCGTTCGGCGGAGTCATCGCGGCCAACCAGGCGGTCAGCGTGACCATGGCCGAGCAGGTGGCCGACGTATTCACCGAGGTGATCATCGCGCCGTCCTACGACGAGGGCGCGGTCGAGCTGCTGACCGCCCGCCAGAACCTGCGGGTCCTTGTCTGTGCCCCGCGGAACCCGAGCCCACACGTGGAACTCAAGCTCATCTCCGGGGGCGTGCTGGCCCAGACCGCCGACCGGCTCGACGCGCCGGGCGACGACCCGGCGACGTGGTCGGTCGCGGCCGGCGATCCGGTCGATGCCGCCACCCTCGCCGATCTGGCCTTCGCCTGGCGAGCGATCCGCGCGGTGCGCTCCAATGCCATCCTGCTGGCCACGGGTCGGGCCACCGTGGGAATCGGCATGGGACAGGTGAACCGCGTCGACGCCGCCCGGCTGGCCGTCGCCCGGGCCGGTGATCGGGCCCGTGGCTGCGTCGCGGCCTCGGACGCGTTCTTCCCGTTCGCCGACGGCCTGCAGGTGTTGGTCGACGCCGGCGTGCGCGCGGTGGTCCAGCCCGGCGGCTCCAAACGTGACGGCGAGGTGATCGCCACGGCAGCGGCCGCCGGCATCACCATGTACTTCACCGGCACCCGGCACTTCACGCACTGAATCGTGAGCCCGAACGGCGATCCAGAACTCGTCCGCGAGGAGAGCTTCGACGACGCCGACCTGCGCGGCCGCCGGTTCGAACGGGCCAGGTTCGAGCGGTGCAGCTTCCTCGACGCCGTCCTCGACGACGTCGTGACCGTCGGTTCGACCTTCACCGACTGCGATTTCACCGGCTGCGACCTGGCCGGGTCGCGGCACGAGTCGAGCGCGTTCGTGACCTGCCGGTTCACGCGGGTCAACCTGCGGGGGGCGACGTTCGAGGGGTGCAAGCTCAGCGGCTCGGTCTTCTCCGACACCCGCTTGACCTGGACCGTCGTCCGCGGCGGCGACTGGTCCTACGTCTCGTTCGGGGGCGCGAGTCTGGCCGGGGTGGACCTCAGCGGCGTCCGGCTCGCGTCGGCCAATCTGGTCGGCTGCGACTTGAGCCGATCCGTGCTGCGAGAGGCGGATCTGCGGGGCGCCCGGCTGACCGACGTCGTGCTGCGGGAGGCCGACCTGCGCGGCGCGCGCATCGACGGGCTCGATCCGCGCATTATCGACCTGCGCGGCGCGCGGGTGGACCCGATGCAGGCGCTACAACTGGTGTCCGCCCTCGGCGTGGTCGTGGACTGACCCGGGCGCCGCCCGTCAGAACGGCACCTGCGTCGCCAGCAAGCCGTCCGCACGGCGGCGTCCGGAGATCGTGCGGCAGAAGTCGGCGACTTCGAGTTCCAGCTGCGGACCGCCGCGACCGACCTGCCACGACCCGCCGGCCGGGCCGGTGAGCGTCAGCGCGAAGGGATGGCCGTGCCGTTGGGCCCACTCGGTCACCATGTCGTCGACGAGGACCCCGTCGTGCTCGGCGGTCAGGACCAGAGCGGCGCCGGTCGCGCGGGTGATGTCGATGCGGTGCATCCAGGGGTCGCGCGTGAGGATCACATCGAGCAGATATCCGATCGTCCAGGGTTCCTCGCGACCGTCGACGAGCTGCGGTTCGGGCATCGTCCGGCGGCGGATGAACCGCGGAGCCAGCCGACGGCCCCGCACCGCCTTGGGGGAGATCCGGGTCAACCGCGAGACGATCTCCTCGGGCCGCAGGCTCGCCCGCGCTTCGACCTGCACGGCGGTCAACGCGTCGATGAACACCCCACCGCGTCGGGCAGCGGCCTTCATCTGCCGCGACTGCTCGCGCAGGGACGCCGCCATCTCGGCCATCCCGAGAACATGGGCCGCCACGGCTCGAACATCCCATTCCGGACAGTCGGTCGGCTTCCTCCAGTCCTCGGGGCGCAGCGATCCCAGCAGGGCGATGACCCGCTGATACTCGGTCGCGGCCAGGCGCATTGCGATGGGGCGCTTGATTTCCGGGGTGCGCGGCCTCAGGGCGGTCGGCGTGGTAGTGGTCATCGTTTGCTCCTCAATCGAGGGCCGGACAAACCGACCTCGT
>JALZBL010000235.1 GCA_030947395.1 Actinomycetota bacterium
TCACCCCGCCATTGTCGCTGACGAACCGAGCCCCGCCGACCACCCGGCGCACCCCCGTGGGTGCCGCCGATTAGGGTGCCGGTGACGCCCGCTCCGCCCACTCAGATCTGACGAGGTCGCCCTGTGTGTTCCCGCCCGAGTGCGCGGCCCGGCGGGCTGCGGGTGGGTGTGGTGGGCGAGGTAGCGCCCGGGGAACGCCGGGTGGCCGTCACGCCGGACGTCGTCGGGCGGCTGACCGCGGCCGGGCTCTCGGTGCTGGTCGAGACGGGCGCGGGTGCGCCGGCCTGGTTCGACGACGCGGCGTACGCGAAGGCCGGCGCGGTCGTGGTGAGCCCGGCCCAGCTCGACGCCGAGGCCGAGGTCCTGCTCTCGGTGGGGCCGGTCGCGCCGGACCGACTACGCGCCGGCCAGACGACGATCGCTCTGCTCGGGCACCTGCTCAACCCGCCGGCGATGGCCGATCTGGCCCGTCGCGGCGTCACCGCGATCAGCCTGGACGGTCTGCCCCGCACCCTGAGCCGGGCCCAGACCATGGATGCGCTGAGCTCGCAGGCCAACGCCGCCGGATACAAGGCGGTCCTCGTGGCCGCGCAGCACTTCGACCGGTTCGTCCCGCTGCTCATCACCGCCGCCGGGACGTCAAAACCGGCCGCGGTGCTGGTGCTGGGCGCTGGGGTGGCCGGGCTGCAGGCCATCGGGACCGCGCGGCGGCTGGGCGCGGTCGTGAGCGCCTACGACGTGCGTCCGGCCGCGCGGGGAGAGGTCGCATCGCTCGGCGCCAAGTTCATCGAGCTGACGTCGGTGTCCGCCGGAGGCGGCGAGGGTGGGTACGCGCGGGCCCTCACCCAGCAGGAGCAGGCCGCGCTGCAGGACGAACTGGCCGCAGTCATCGCGCGGCACGACATCGTGATCACCACCGCCCAGGTGCCCGGCCACCGTCCCCCGGTGATTGTCCGGGCCGCCGCCGTGGCCGCGATGAAGGCCGGCTCGGTGATCGTCGATCTCGCGGCCAGCCCGCTCGGCGGCAACGTCGAGGGCTCGAGACCGGAGGAGACCACGGTGACCGCGAACGGAGTGACGATCGTGGGTGCACCCGGCCTGCCCTCGGCCCTGGCGACGAGCGCGTCAGCCACCTACGCGCGCAACATCAGCGCGCTGGTCCTGCATCTGGTGCACGACGGGGTCCTGACCATCGACCTGACCGACGAGGTGCAGGCGGGGGTCGTCATCGTGCACGACGGCCGGGTGGTCCATCCGGCCACCGCCGCGTTGCTCGAACGGGAACCCGAGCGGGAAGGGGTGGCGCCGTGACGTCCGGGTTCGTCGGCGACCTGACCATCTTCGTCCTCGCCCTGCTGGTCGGTTTCGAGGTCATCAGCAAGGTGCCGGCCACGCTGCACACCCCGCTGATGTCGGGCGCGAACTCGATCCACGGGGTGGTGCTCGTCGGCGTCGTGCTGCTGTCCTCGTTCGTCGATGGGCCGCTCGGTTACGCGCTCACCTTCCTCGCCGCGGCGTTCGCGGCGGCCAACGTCGTCGGTGGCTACGTCGTCACCGACCGGATGCTGCAGATGTTCCGCCGGCGGCCGGTGGTGCCGCCGGCGCTTGCCGTGAAGCCGGAGGATCCACGGTGAGCGCGGTGGACACCGGCGTGCGGCTGGCGTCACTCGGTGGGGCGGCCTGCTTCGTGCTCGGCCTGCACTTCATGAATTCCCCGGCCACCGCCCGCCGCGGCAACCTGCTCTCGGCGGCGGGGATGGTGGTGGCAGTCCTCGCCGTTGGCGTACAGGTGATCGACGGCGGCTCGATGGACGCGACCCGTTGGGCGGTGCTGCTGGCCGGGGTGGCGGTGGGCAGCGCGGCCGGCCTCTACTCCGCGCGCACCGTGGAGATGACCTCGATGCCGCAGCTGGTGAGCCTGTTCAACGCGGTCGGCGGGGGGGCCGCGGCGCTGATCGCGATCGCCGACTACGTCCACGACAGTTCCCCGTCGGCCGGCGTGGCCACCGCGACCGTGCTCGACGTGGTGATCGGCGGCATCACCTTCTCTGGTTCGCTGCTCGCCGCGGCGAAGCTGCAGGGCCGCTGGAGCGCCTCGATCAACCTCCGCGGCGGCCGGGCCGCCTCCGGGCTGTGCGTGCTCGCGGCGGCGGCGGCGGGCGTGGCGGTGATCGCCGGGGCAGACCGCCTCGTGGTGCTGCTGATCGTCGTGGCGGCGGCCCTCGGGCTCGGGGTCCTGATGGTGCTGCCCATCGGGGGCGCAGACATGCCGGTGGTCATCTCGTTGCTCAACGCGTTCACCGGCACCGCGGTGGCCATGGCCGGTTTCGTGCTCGCGAACGCCACGCTGACGATCGCCGGGGCGCTGGTCGGCGCGTCCGGCGCGATCCTGACCAAGCTGATGGCCGACGCGATGAACCGCTCGGTGGTCAGCATCATCGCCGGCGGCTTCGGCACCGGCGCGGTGGGTATCGACGTCGGCGCGGGCGCGGGTGGGCCGGTCCGCTCGATCGCGGTGGACGACGTCGCCCTGCAGTTGGCCTACGCCGCGAAGGTGATCATCGTGCCGGGCTACGGCCTGGCCGCAGCGCAGGCCCAGCACGAGGTGCGCGAGCTGGCCGAGTTGCTCGAGTCGCGCGGCATCGACGTCAGCTACGCGATCCACCCCGTGGCCGGCCGCATGCCCGGTCACATGAACGTCCTGCTGGCCGAGGCGAACGTTCCCTACGACCAGCTCAAGGAGATGGAGGAGATCAACCCCGAGTTCGACCGGACCGACGTGGCGCTGGTGATCGGGGCCAACGACGTGACCAACCCGGCCGCCCGCCGCAACGGCAATGCAGTGTCCGGCATGCCGATCCTCGACGTCGATCACGCTCGCTCGATCATCGTCGTCAAGCGGTCGATGGCCTCCGGATACGCGGGCATCGACAACGAGCTCTACACCGACCCGAAGACCAGCATGTTCTTCAGCGACGCCAAGCAGGGCCTGGCCACGCTGGTCACCGCCACCAAGATGGTGGTCGGCTGAGCGGACCCGCCTGGTGAGCACACGGACCAACCGCTTCGTCGGACCGGCTTGGCACACTCTCGCCCATGACCACTGCTGCTGTACTCCCTCCGACCGAACGGGCATCCGCGCTCGCCGAACTGCCCGACTGGCGCTACAGCCAGGGCGCGCTGGGCACCGTCTTCGAAGCCGACTCGGTGGCTGCCGCGCTGGCCCTGATCCAGGCCATTGGCGCCGCGGCCGAGTCCCTCGACCATCATCCCGACGTGGACTGGCGCTACCGGCACGTGTTCGTGCGCTCGTCCACCCACTCGGTGGCCGGGCAGGTGACCGGCAAGGACATCGAGCTGGCCGGGGCGATCAGCGCGGCCGCAGCGGCCGGTGGCGCGCACGCCCGACCGGAGCTCCTGCGCTCCGTCGAGCTCGGCATCGACACGAGCGACGCGGCCGCGATCTCCGGCACCTGGCAGGCCGCGCTCGGCTACCGCACCAACTTCGCCGGTGACCTGGTCGACCCGTGGGGCCGGCTGCCCGCGGTCTGGTTCCAGGAGACCGAGGACCCAAACCCCTCACGCATCCACGTCGACCTCACGGTGGAGGATTCGACCGCGGACGCGGTCCTCGACGAGATCACCGCCCACGGCGGGCGTCGGATCGATGAGCGGTTCCGGCCATCGTTCACCGTCGTCGCCGACGCCCAAGACAACCGCCTCTGCGTGTGCACGAACCTCGGTCGCGAGCCCGACCCGACGTGATCGAGCCCCAACCCGACCCGATCGGTCCGACGGTGCACCGAGCCCCGGGCTCGTCGTTGCGGCGGACCGCGC
>JALZBL010000236.1 GCA_030947395.1 Actinomycetota bacterium
CCGCTGAACTTCGAGGCGAACCGTGGCCAGGTGGCGCGAGGTGTTGACTTCCTCGCGCACGGCCCGGGTTACACGGTCGCTTTGGGCCACGCCGGCGCGGTGCTAGCGCTGGTCAGCGGTCGAACGCCGGGCGGCATTCCCGGCGTCGGATCGTCGTCGGCCGTCGTGGGTATGCACCTCGTGGGCGCCAGCGCCCACCCGGTCGTTTCCGGTGTGAGTCAGCTCCCCGGCGTTACCAACTACATGGTCGGTGCCGACCGTAGCCGTTGGCACCTAGGTATTCCCACCTTCGGCCAGGTGCGCTACCAGGGCGTCTATCCCGGCATCGACATGGTGTATCACGGCAATCAGAGCGAGCTCGAATACGACCTCGTCGTCGCGCCCGGATCCAACCCTGCGCGCATCGCGATCGCGTATCACGGCGCCAGGTCCCTGTCCATCTCCCACGGGGCTCTCCTCATCCGTGCGCCGGGCGGGACAATCCTCCAGCACCGCCCGGTTATCTATCAGGGCAGCGGCGTCCGACGGCACCTCGTAACCGGGCATTACGTGCTGCAGCACGGCGGCACGCGTGTCGGCTTCCGGATCGGCGCCTACGATCACTCCCACCCGCTGGTAATCGACCCGTCGATCTCCTACTCGACCTTCCTCGGCGGCTATAACCAGGCCCTGGGCAACGGCTCTGCCACGACGCTCGCAAACGGCATCGCGGTCGACTCGAGCGGGGACGCCTTCGTCGTCGGCTTCACCGACTCGGTCGCCCCGACGCCGTTCCCGACCAGCGCGGGCGCTTATCAGACGACTCTGAACCCGGGTGGTCCTCCCCGCGACGCGTTCGTCACGAAGCTGAATCCCGCGGGCAACGGGATCCTCTACTCGACCTACCTGGGCGGCGGCGGCGAGGACCGTGCCACTGGTGTGGCGGTCGGCCCCAACGGCAACGCCTACGTGTCCGGCTTCACCTCAGCCGGCACATTTCCGACCACGACGGGCGCCTACCAGACGACCTACGGGGGTGGAGCCCGGGACGCATTCTTCACCGAGCTCAACGCGACCGGTACCGCGCTCGTCTACTCCACCCTACTCGGCGGCTCGGGCAGCGATACGGCGACCCGAATCGCCGTAGACAGCTCGGGTAATGCCTATCTGGTGGGCAACACCTCGCCGACGGCACCGGCCACGACCGACAACTTCCCGACCTCGGCCGGCGCCTTCCAAGCCGCCTTCGGCGGGTCTCAGGACGCGTTCGTCGCCAAGATCTCACCCGCCGCCGGCGGGGCCACCGACCTGAGCTACTCCACCTTCCTGGGCGGTAGCGCCAGTGACTCCGGAGCGAGCATCGCCGTCGACGCGGCCGGCGAGGCGTACGTGACCGGCGGCACGGCCTCGGCGAACGAGTTCAGCACCTTCAATACCGCCACCTACGGCGCATTCCAACCGGCCCTGAACGGGGGAACCAATGGCAACGCCTACGTGGCGAAGCTCAATGCCAGCGGAACCAACCTACTCGCCGCGACGTTCCTCGGCGGGAGCGGCAACGCCGCCGCCGGCGGCGACTCCGCGGCCGGAATCGGGCTGGACTCCACTAGCAACGTGTACGTTGCCGGTGCGACCGCATCTAACGACTTCCCCACCAAGAACGCCGCGCAGCCAGCGAATGCCTCGGCTTCTGGATCCAACGCCGACGACTCGTTCGTGACCAAGCTCGCCCCTGATCTCAAGTCGCTGGGGTACTCGACGTACAACGGCGGAGTCACATACGATATCGCCACCGACATCGCGGTTGATCCCGCCGGCAACGCCTACGCGGTCGGGGACACCCTGGGCTCGCCGCCGCTCAAGAACCCCGTGCAGGTGCGCACAGGCGACTACGACGCATTCCTCACCAAGTACGACCCGAGCGGGCAAGTCGTTTACTCCACGATCTACGGTGGTGGCGCGCGCGACTTCATCAACGGCGTCGCGGCCGACAGCGCGGGCAACGCCTACATCGCCGGACGTTCGGACTTCTTCTCGCCGAGCTCCTTCCCGATCAAGAACGCCTTCCAGCCCCTCAACGGTGGCTTCGCGAATGCGTTCGCGGCGATGATCGGCTCGGCACCGACCGCGGTGCTCGTGAACTCCTTGCGCTCGCGGGGCGGCCCCGTCGTCGGGGGGACGACCGTCGTGCTTAGCGGGACCGGTTTCACCGGGGCCACGGCCGTCTCCTTCGGGGGCACGGCCGCCGCGAGCTTCACCGTCAACTCGGACACGCAGATCACCGCGGTCAGCCCAGCGCACGCCGCGGGGCAGGTCAACGTAACCGTCACCGCTCCGGGTGGGACATCGCCGGCCAACCAGGTGACCCTGTATGAGTTCGCACAGGGTCTGTGGAGCCTGACCGGCTCCCTCCACGCGGTCCACTACGACCAGCAGATGACCCTCCTCAACGACGGCCGCGTCCTCCTGGTCGCGGGCCAGAACTCGATGTTCGGCGACACCATCGCGAGCACCGAGATCTATAGCCCGCTGACCGGCGCATGGACCCAGACCGGCTCCCTCAACACCGCCCGCAGCGCCTATACGTTGACGCGCCTCGACGGGCCGGCGTGTCGCTCGACGTCGCCGGCGTCCTACTGCGGCAGCGTCCTCGTGGCCGGCGGCTCTCCCAACAACGCGGGGAGCGGCTCCACGGCGCTGAACACGGCTGAGATCTACAGTCCGTCCACCGGGGCATGGACCTTTACCACGGGCAATCTCAACACTGCTCGCGAGCAGGCTGCAGCGACGCTGCTCGACGGTCCCGAGTGCCATGCCGCATCGCCGCCCGCTTACTGCGGCGAGGTCCTGATTTCCGGCGGCTTCAACCCTGCCACCGCGACCACCTACAACACGGCCGAGCTCTATGACCCGGCGACCCGCACGTTTAGCAATACCGCCTCCTTCCAGCACACGGCGCGTCTGTTCCAGTCTGTGCTCCTCCCCAACGGCAAGGTGCTCATCGCGGGCGGGACCGGGAGCAACCCCGCGGCCACGGAGGTCTACAACCCGGCGAGCGGCACGTGGGGCACGACCGGCGCGATGAACATCGGCCGCCAACGCAACACCCTGATCCTCCTCCAGGATGGGAGGGTCTTGGCGGCCTCGGGCACGCCGCCCGGCGACCCGCCCCAGCTCGGCACGCCGCAACAGGCCGGCGATTCCGCGGAGGTCTACGACCCGAGCACCGGCGTATGGACTCTCGTGCCCAACCGCCTCTTCGGCGCCACCCGCGACAACCACGACAGCGCGGTGCTTCCGAGCGGTCAGGTGCTCCTGGCCGACGGCGGACGCGGTGGCATCACCTCCGAGCTGTTCAACCCCGGCAGCGGTACGTTCGACTCCGCCGGCCTGCTCAACATCTCTCGTGGCTCGGGCAACCCGCAGTCGGGGTCGTTCTACGCTGTCGTGCTGTCCAGCGACCCCAACTCGTTCGCCGCCAGCTCGGCCGTGTGCGGGAACAACTGTGGCAAGGTCCTAGTGGCGGGAAACACCGACACGGCTACCGCCGAGCTCTACACGCCGGCGCCTCGAGTCGACGGCCTAACCCCGGCCACGGGCGCTGGAACTGGCGGAACCTCGGTGACCATCACCGGGCTTGGCTTCACCCACGGCGTACGGTCGGTGCTCTTCGGCTCCACGCCGGCGACGAGCTTCACGGTCAACGCCTACGGGCAGCTCACCGCCGTGGCTCCTCCCGGAACTGGTTCGGTGAAGATCGCAGTGGTCAACGATGGCGGCCAAGCGACGTCTAGCGACACGTTCGCCTACCAGTCGGGCGGCGTGGTGCAGCCGCCGCCGCCCCCCACG
>JALZBL010000237.1 GCA_030947395.1 Actinomycetota bacterium
GTCGCCGACATCGACGCGGCGGCGGCCGAGGCCACCGCAAGCAGCATCGCCGCCGCGGGCGGGCGGGCGATCGGCATCGGCTGCGACGTCACCGATCGCCGCCAGGTCCAGGAGGCGGTGGAGCGCACCGCGGGCGAGTTCGGCGGACTGCACATCCTGGTCAACAACGCCGGCGTGCTGAGGGATAACCTGCTGTTCAAGATGTCCGACGACGACTGGTCGACGGTGATGGACGTCCACCTGCGCGGCGCATTCCTGGCCAGCCAGCTGGCCCAGAAGCACATGGTCGAGTCCAGGTACGGGCGAATCGTGTCGATGTCGTCGACGTCGGCCCTCGGCAACCGCGGCCAGGCCAACTACGCCACGGCCAAGGCCGGCCTGCAGGGCTTCACCAAGACGCTGGCCATCGAGCTCGGCCCCTTCGGCATCACCGCCAATGCCATCGCACCCGGTTTCATCGAGACCGCGATGACCGCCGCCACCGCCGCGCGCATCGGCACCACCATCGAGCAGATGCGCCGCCGGGTCGAGGCGGAGGTGCCGGTGCGTCGCGGCGGCCGCCCGGACGACATCGCCGAGGCGGTGGCTTTCTTCGCCGCTGAGGAGGCCGGTTACATCACCGGTCAGGTGCTCTACGTCGACGGCGGCAGCGGCCTGATGTGAGCCGTCGCGGCCGGGCGGTCGGCGTCGGGCGATTAGGCTGGCCGTCGTGTTCGACACCCTCTCCGACCGGCTCACGTCGGTCTTCTCCGGGCTGCGCAGCAAGGGTCGGCTGACCGAGGCCGACATCGACGCCACCGCCCGCGAGATCCGCATCGCCCTGCTCGAGGCCGACGTCGCGCTGCCGGTGGTGCGCGGGTTCGTCGCTGCGGTCAAGGAACGCGCGCGGGGTGAGGAAGTGTCGCGGGCGCTGAACCCGGCCCAGCAGGTCATCAAGATCGTCAATGAGGAACTGGTGGCCATCCTGGGCGGGGAAACCCGTCGCCTGCGCTACGCCAAGACGCCGCCGACGGTGATCATGCTGGCCGGGCTGCAGGGGACCGGCAAGACCACCCTGGCCGGCAAGCTGGCCAGCTGGTTGCGGCAGGAGGGCCATCAGCCGGTCCTCGTAGCGTGCGACCTGCAGCGCCCGAACGCGGTGACCCAGTTGCAGGTCGTCGGCCAGCGCGCCGGCGTGGCGGTCTACGCCCCGGAGCCGGGCAACGGGGTGGGGGACCCGGTCAACGTGGCTACGTCCTCGATCGAGTTCGCCCGCCGGGCCCAGCACGACATGGTGATCGTCGACACGGCCGGCCGGCTCGGTATCGACACCGAGATGATGGCGCAAGCCGCGGCGATCCGCGATGCGGTGCAACCGCAGGAGATCCTGTTCGTCGTCGACGCCATGCTCGGCCAGGACGCGGTCACGACGGCCGAGGCGTTCGCGACCGGCGTCGGGTTCACCGGCGTCGTGCTCACCAAGCTCGACGGCGACGCCCGTGGCGGCGCGGCACTGTCGGTGCGCCAGGTGACCGGCCAGCCCATCATGTTCGCCTCCAACGGCGAGGGCCTTGGCGACTTCGACGTGTTCCATCCCGACCGGATGGCCTCGCGCATCCTCGGCATGGGCGACATGCTCACCCTGATCGAGCAGGCCCAGCGCACGTTCGATGAGGCGGAGTCGGACAAGATGGCCGCCAAGCTGCAGGGCGGCATGCAGAACTTCACGCTCGAGGACTTTCTGGATCAGCTCCAGGCGATCCGGCGGATGGGCCCGATCGGTAACCTGCTCGGGATGCTGCCGGGCATGGGCCAGATGAAGGACGCCATCAGCCAGATCGACGACCGTGACCTCGACCGCACGGCCGCGATCATCCGCTCGATGACCCCGGCCGAGCGCGACAACCCCAAGATCATCAATGGATCCCGGCGGCTGCGCATCGCCGGCGGCTCCGGGGTCAAGGTGAACGACGTCAACCAGCTGGTCGACCGGTTCTACGAGGCCCGCAAGATGATGGGGCAGATCCCCGGGCTCGGCGGCAAGGCCGGGCTGCAGCGGCGCAGCGGCAAGAACGCGCGGGGCAAGAAGGGCAAGAAGCAGCAGGCCCGCGGGCGCGGTCCCACCCAGGCCCGGGTGCCCCAGGGGTTTCCCGGGCTACCGCCCGGCGGGCTGGGCGGACTGCCCGGCGGGGCGCCGCAACTGCCGCCGGGGATGAAGCTGCCTGATCTGAGCCAGCTGAAGCTGCCGACCGACTGACCCCGCGGCCGTCGGGAGAACTCCTCGATCGGGGTGAAGGCCTCCTCGGGCGCCCCAATACGCGGCCGGCGGCCACTCCTCGCGTCACGGGTGCTGGTGGTGGTGATGTCCGCCCGGTGCGGTGAACCGCGGGCGTTAGCCTGAGCGCGCCCGTCCGACGTGGGAGAGGACTCCGCCGATGGCTACCGACAAGTCCGCCACCGCCGCCCCGGCCGATGCGGCGAGCGCGATCGCGGCCGCTTACGCGTTCACCGGCCGAGCCCTGGATCTCGGTGCCGTCGTCGTCGACAACGTCGCGCACGCCGACGCCCACGTCCGCCTCCCGCTGGCGGTGATGAACCGGCACGGACTGGTCGCCGGCGCCACCGGCACCGGCAAGACCCGCACCCTGCAACTGCTGGCCGAACAGCTCAGCGCCGCCGGCGTGCCGGTGGTTCTGGCCGACATGAAGGGTGACCTGTCCGGCCTGGCCGAGCCCGGCGCGGGGAACGACAAGGTGACCGAACGCGCCACCGAAACCGGCGACGCCTGGGTCGCCACCTCGTTCCCGTGCGAGTTCCTGGCGCTGGGCGGCCTCGGCTCGGGCGTCCCGGTGCGGGCGAGCGTGACGTCGTTCGGGCCGACCTTGTTGGCCAAGGTGCTGGAGCTCAACGACACCCAGGAGTCGTCGTTGGGGCTGGTCTTCCACTACGCCGACCGGGCCGGGCTGCCGCTGCTCGACCTCAAGGATCTGCGGGCGGTGATCTCCTACCTGACCGGTGCCGAGGGCAAGAGCGATCTCAAGGAGCTGGGCGGGCTGTCCGCCGCGACCGCGGGCGTCATCCTGCGCAAGCTGATCGCCCTGTCCGACGGCGGCGGAGACGTCTTCTTCGGTGAGCCGGAGT
This sequence comes from Actinomycetota bacterium, assembly GCA_030947395.1. GTDB lineage: Bacteria > Actinomycetota > Actinomycetes > Mycobacteriales > Jatrophihabitantaceae > JALZBL01. The sequence continues at coordinate 3,121 of JALZBL010000237.1, forward strand.
GGGACACCACCGATCTGCTGCGGACGGCCGGCGACGGGCGGGGCGTCATCTCCGCGGTCGAGCTGGCCTCCGTCCAGGACAAGCCGCAGCTCTTCTCGACGTTCCTGATGTGGTTGCTGGCCGACCTCTTCCACGACCTGCCCGAAGTCGGCGACCTCGACGCGCCGAAGTTGGTGTTCTTCTTCGACGAGGCCCACCTGCTCTTCGACGGCGCCAGCAAGGCGTTCCTCGACGCGGTCACCCAGACGGTTCGCCTGATCCGTTCCAAGGGCGTCGGGATCTTCTTCGTCACCCAGAACCCGGGCGACGTCCCGGATCCCGTGCTCGGCCAGCTGGGCAACCGGGTCCAACACGCGCTGCGCGCGTTCACCCCGGACGACGCGACGGCGCTCAAGCAGGCCGTGCGCACCTACCCGAAGTCCGAGGTGTACGACCTGGTCGCGCTGCTGACCCAACTCGGGACCGGGGAAGCCGTCGTCACCGTGCTTTCCGAACGCGGCGCCCCGACGCCGGTGGCCTGGACGCGGCTGTTCGCCCCGAGGGCATCCATGGGTCCGCTCGACGCAGCGCAGCAGGAGCAGGCGGTACGCGCCTCGCCCCTGCAGGCCGGCTACGGTGCGCCGATCGATCGCGAGTCGGCCTACGAGAAGCTGGCCGCCCGGCTGGCGCCGCCGCCCGAGCCGGCCCCAGCCGCGGCACCACCG
>JALZBL010000238.1 GCA_030947395.1 Actinomycetota bacterium
GCCGAGAACCGGGCCGGTATCGCGATGAGCGGCCGCGTCGAGGTTCCCGCCGTCTCGGTCAGCCTCGTCACCGGCTCCTCCTGACGTCTTGACCACCGCCGGGGCGGCGGATACGTTTGGACCCGAACGATATCGGACGCCCCGATCGCCCAGGAGTTGCCCCGCATGAGTATCGCCCGCGTCGCCGGCGTCGACGTCGACACCCGGCACTGGATCGGAGGCCAACGGGTGGCCTCGGCGGCGACCTTCGAAGACGTTTGCCCGATCGACGCAGCGGTGATCGCCCGGATCGCGCGCGGTGGACGTGAGGAAGCCGATCGCGCCGTGGCCGCGGCCCGCGCCGCTTTCCCGGCCTGGGCCGTCACGCCGCCGGCCGACCGGGCCCGCCTGCTGCACGCGATCGCTGACGGCGTCGACAAGCGCCTCGACGACCTGGCCATCGTCGAGACCACCGACAACGGCGCGCTGATCCGGTCGCACCGGCGCGGGGTGATGCCGCGGGTGGCGCACAACTTTCGCTTCTTCGCCGACTACCTGACCGAGCAGTTGGGGCACCCCGACTTCGACACCCGCGGCCACCGCAATCACGTCAGTTGGGACCCGGCCGGCCCGGCGGTGCTGATCTCACCGTGGAACGCCCCGCTGATGCTGGCCACCTGGAAGGTCGCACCGGCCCTGGCCGCCGGAGACACGGTGATCCTGAAGCCCTCGGAATGGTCGCCGCTCACCGCGTCCCTGCTGGCCGACATCGCGGCGGAGGCCGGGCTGCCACCGGGCGTGCTGAACGTCGTCCAGGGATTCGGCGCCGAGGCCGGCGCCGCCCTGACCGCCCACCCCGACGTTCGGCGGATCTCCTTCACCGGCTCGGTCCCGACCGCGCGCACCATCGCCGCGGCCGCCGCGGCGAACCTGACGCCGGTGTCGCTCGAGCTCGGCGGGAAGTCGCCGTTCGTGGTGTTCGCCGACGCCGACCTCGACCTGGCCGTCACCAACGCCGTCGAGCAGTACGACAACGCCGGGCAGGTCTGCCTGTCCGGCACCCGATTGCTCGTCGAGGAGTCGATTCGTGACGAGTTCGTAGCGCGGTTCCTGGCCCGGGCATCGGCGTTGCGCCAGGGTGACCCGCGCGAGGAGGACACCGACGTCGGGCCCTCCATCCACGCCCGGCAGTTCGAGCGGGTCGACGGCTTCGTGCAACGGGCCATCGGCGAGGGAGCCGAAGTGTTGCTCGGCGGCGGGCCGAACGAGGACCTCGGTGGTCTCTACTACCGGCCGACGCTGTTCACCGGGGTCAGCCCGGCCAGTGAGATCTCCACCGAGGAGGTCTTCGGGCCGGTGCTGGTGCTGCACACCTTCGCCGACGAGGCCACGGCGGTAAGGATGGCCAACGACTCCGAGTTCGGGCTGGCCGCGATGGTCTTCACCGCAGATCCGGCGCGGGCCGAGCGGGTGAGCGCCCAGCTCGTCGCCGGCACGGTCTGGGTGAACTGCTTCTTCGTCCGCGACCTGCGTGCGCCGTTCGGCGGCGCCCGCCATTCGGGAGTGGGCCGCGAGGGTGGCACCTGGTCGTTCGACTTCTTCAGTGAGGTCAAGAACACCGTCTTCGCCCCGAACGGGTGGACGGTGTCGTCGGACGATGTCCGCGCGGAGGTGGACGTCTGATGGGTGAAGTGGTGGGGGCGGGGCTGCTGGCGCACGTGCCGACGATCGCGCTGCCCGAAGCGGTGCGCCGCGAGCTGAACCACGGGGCCGACTCGACCCTGGTCAGCGGGCTGCAGCAGCTGCGCCGCCAGGTCTTCGACGTCCTGGACTACGACACCGTCGTCATTCTGGATTCGCACTGGGCGACCACCGTCGAATTCGTGGTCACCGCCCAGGAGCGTCGGCACGGGCGGTTCACCTCGGAGGAGCTGCCGCGCGGCATGTCGCAGCGGCCGTACGACTTCCGCGGTGATCCGGACCTGGCCCGAGCGATTGCGGCCAAGGCCGATGGGCACGGCACCTGGATCACGGCGATCGACGACCCGTACCTGCCGATCTTCTACGCCACCACCAATCTCTGGGAGTACCTCGGCGCGGGACTGCCGGACAAGCGCTGGATCTCCATCGGCGCCTGCCAGACCGCCGACACCGAGGACAACCTGCGCCTGGGCCGGGCGCTGGGCGACGCCATCGCCGAGTCCGATCGGCGGGTGCTGCTGATCGCCTCAGGGGCGATGAGCCACTCCTTCTGGCCGCTGCGGCAGTTGCGTCAGCACGAGGCCGCGGGCGTCGAGCACATCTTCACGCCGGAAGCCGCGGCGGCCGACTTCGAGCGGCTCGCCTGGTTCGCCGAGGGCGATCACGCCCGGGTGTTGGAGACGATGCCGCAGTTCTACCGCGTCAAGCCCGAGGCCCGTTTCGGCCACTACCTCATGATGATCGGGGCCCTGGGCGAGGGGGACTGCACCGCGACGTCGCGCCAGTACGGCGAGTACGAGAACTCGATCGGAACCGGGCAGGTGCACCTGTGGTTCGACCGGCCGACCCCCGACGGGTTCCCGCGACCGCGCCGCACTCACCTCGAGGCCGCGGCCGAGGCGACGTCCGCGAACGGCGCCGGGTGATGGAGTACCGGCGCATCCTGCTCGACGGCGTCGTCACCGACGTCGTGCGTGACGGCGAGCAGCTCCGCGCCGGCGACGGGCGCACCGTGAGCACCGGTGATGCGATCCACTTGCCGCCGGTGCAACCGTCGAAGATCATCGCGGTTCACCTGACGTATCAGAGCCGGGTGGCGGAGTTCGCGACCACGCTGCCGCCCGCGCCGACCTATTTCCAGAAGCCGACGTCGTCGCTCAACGCCCACGGCGGGGCGGTGGTTCGGCCCGAGCGCTGCCGCTGGCTCAACTACGAAGGTGAGATCGCGATCGTGGTCGGCCGCGCGGCGCGCAACATCGCCCCGCAAGACGCCGGCGCCTACATCGTCGGTTACACGATCGCCAACGACTTCGGACTGCATGACTTCCGCGACACCGACGCGGGCTCGATGTTGCGGGTGAAGGGCTCGGACACGCTGTGTCCGCTCGGCCCGGGCCTGGTCACGGGCTGGGACTTCCACGACAAGACGATCCGCACGCTGGTCAACGGCGAGGTCCGCCAGGAGGCCACCACGGCCGAGATGAAGTGGGACATGCACTACCTGTTGGCCGACATCGCACGCACCATCACGATGCATCCCGGTGACGTAATCCTGTCGGGAACGCCGGCCAACTCGCGCTCGGTGTACCCGGGCGACGTCGTCGAGGTCGAGGTGGAAGGTCTCGGCCGGTTGCGCAACGCCATCGTCACCGGGCCAGTGCCGATTCGCGAGGACCTCGGCGCCCAACCCAGCCAGAGTGATGAGGTGCTGTCCACCGCGATGGGTGGCGACTGGCCCCACCGCGGTGATCCGGACCGCATGGCCGGCCTGCGCAAGTGACCACCCTTTGCCCACCGACTCCGCCCACCGACTCCGCCCACCGACTCCGCCCACCGACTCCGCCCACCGACTCCGCCCACCGAGCCGAAGGAGACCGCCGTGCGCGTGCGCGTAGATCTCATCAAGTGCCAGGACCACGGCCAGTGCGTGTACTCCGCGCCGGAGGTGTTCTCCCTCGACGACGACGGCAAGCTGGCCCTGCGCCACCAGGCGAGCGACGAGTGGGAATCCGGCGAACTCGACGACGGGATGCGCGACGACCTCGAAGAGGCGGCCGACGTATGCCCGATGCAGGCCATCTCGGTGCAGTGAGCGCTCGCGCGAATGCACTCGAGGGAATGACACTCGAGGGAATGACAC
>JALZBL010000239.1 GCA_030947395.1 Actinomycetota bacterium
GGAGAAGGCCGCCCGGGTCGAGGTGTTCGGCGCCTTCGCGGTCACGACTCGGGCCCTGGCCCGGGCCGCCGAGGGTGCGCTGGTCCTGCACTGCCTGCCGGCTTACCGGGGCACCGAGATCGACGCCGAGGTGATCGACGGACCGCAGTCGGTGGTCTGGGACGAGGCCGAGAACCGGCGCCACGCCCAGAAGGCGCTGCTGGTCTTCCTGCTCGAGCGGGGCCCGCGGTGAGCGAGCACCTGGGCGGCAAGGCGGCCCGACACGCGCGGGTCGTGGACCTTCTCGCCGGGCAGGCCGTCCGGTCGCAGGCCGAACTGGCCCGGCTACTGGACCAGGCCGGCTACCACGTCACGCAGGCCACGCTCTCCCGCGATCTCGAGGAGCTGGGAGCGGTGAAGGTGCGACCGGCCGACGGCGGCCGGCCGTCCTATGTCGTGCCCGAAGACGGTTCCCCGCTGACTCACCGCGTCGCCGTCGACGCGCCACCGCAACGGCTGGCCCGCCTGGTCGGCGAGCTCCTGGTCTCGGTCCAGGCCAGTGCCAACCTGGTGGTCCTGCGCACCCCGCCCGGCGCGGCCCACTTCCTGGCCTCCGCCCTCGACCGGGCCGGATTGCCGCAGATCCTCGGCACCATCGCCGGCGACGACACCATCCTCGTCGTCGCTCGCGAGCCGTCCGGCGGCGGCGAACTGGCCGATGCGATCGCCGACCTGCCGCACGCCCACTCGACGCCATGACCCGAACACCGACGACCCGAACACCGACGACGAACGACGGCGAAATGGAGACCTACAGATGAGTGACCGCGTCGTACTGGCCTACTCAGGCGGCCTGGACACCTCGGTGGCCATCGGCTGGATCGCCTCCGAGACCGGCGCCGAGGTGGTGTGCGTCGCCGCCGACGTCGGCCAGGGAGGCGAGGACTTGGAGGTCATTCGTCAGCGTGCGTTGGACTGCGGCGCCGCGGAATCGATCGTGCTCGACCTCAAGCAGGAGTTCGCCGAGCAGTACTGCCTTCCGGCGCTGCGGGCCAACGCGCTCTATCTCGAGCGGTACCCGCTGGTCTCCGCGCTGTCCCGGCCGTTGATCGCCAAGCACCTCGCGCTGACGGCCCGTAAGAACGGTGCGACCACCGTCGCCCACGGTTGTACCGGCAAGGGCAACGACCAGGTGCGGTTCGAGGTCGGCATCGGCGCGATCGCCCCGGAGTTGGCGGTGCTGGCGCCGGTTCGGGACAGCGGCATGACCCGCGACAAGGCGATCGCGTTCGCCGGGGAAAGAGGGCTGCCGATCGACCAGTCCAAGCGCTCGCCCTACTCGGTGGACCAGAACCTGTGGGGGCGCGCGGTCGAGACGGGTCTCCTGGAGGACCCCTGGAACCCCCCGATCGAGGACGTGTACTCCTACACCGCAGATCCGGCCGAGACGCGAGGGCCCGACGAGGTCGTGATCAGCTTCCTGGACGGCGTGCCGACTGCGCTCGACGGGCAACCGGTGACCGTCCTCGAGGCGATCCTGGCCCTGAACCGCCGGGACGACGAGCAGGGCGTCGGCCGCCTCGACATGGTCGAGGACCGGCTGGTCGGCATCAAGAGCCGCGAGGTTTACGAAGCACCCGCAGCGATGACGTTGATCACCGCTCATCAGGAGCTGGAGGATCTGACCGTGGAACGGGACCTGCGCCGGTTCAAGTTCTCGGTGGAACAGCGCTGGACCGAGCTGGTCTACGACGGTCTGTGGTTCTCGCCGCTAAAGCAGGGCCTCGACGCCTTCGTCGAGTCGTCCCAGAGTCACGTCACCGGCGACGTCCGGCTGCGCCTGCACGCCGGACGGGCGGTGCCCACGGGTCGTCGCGGCGCGGGCTCTCTCTACGACTTCGACCTGGCCACCTATGACACCGGCGACACGTTCGACCAGAGCCTGGCCAAGGGATTCGTACAGCTGTGGGGCCTACCCAGCCGGATCGCCGCCCGCCGGGACGAGCGCCTGCGATGAGCGCTCGCGCGAAGAGCTAATGACAAGAATTGCGCCCGGGATGAGCGCTTGCGCGAAGACCAGTAGACAGGAATTGCGCCGCAGGCGCATCGAGCACAGTCGCGCCGGTGAGCGGAGCGAGTCCGGCCGACTGGGATCGATTAAGAAGAAGCCATGACCAACGACAACCCAACTCGCCTTTGGGGTGGACGGTTTTCCGGCCGTCCTGCCGACGCCCTGGCCGCGCTGTCGAGGTCGACGCACTTCGACTGGCGGCTCGCCCCGTACGACATCGCCGGGTCGAAGGCGCACGCCCGGGTCCTTCACACCGCCGGCCTGCTGAGCGATCCAGAGCTGAGCGCGATGCTGGCCGGACTGCAGGTCCTCGGGGCGGACGCCGCCGCCGGAACCTTCGTCCCGGCGCTGGAGGATGAGGATGTGCACACCGCCCTGGAACGCGGCCTGCTCGAGCGGGTCGGCGCGGACCTCGGCGGCCGGTTGCGGGCCGGGCGTTCCCGCAACGATCAGATTGCCACGCTCATCCGGATGTACCTGCGTGACGCGGCCCGCGCCGTCGCCGGTGAGTGCGGCGCGCTCGTCGAGGCGTTGGCCGGCCAGGCGCAGCGGCACCTCGGCGTGGCTATGCCGGGTCGAACCCACCTGCAGCACGCCCAGCCGGTCCTGTTGTCGCATCACCTCCTCGCCCACTGCTGGGCCCTCACCCGCGACGTCGAGCGGTTCCGTGACTGGGACGACCGGGCGGCCCTGAGCCCGTACGGCGGCGGGGCGTTGGCCGGCTCGTCGTTGGGGCTCGACCCGTTCGCGATCGCCGCCGAGCTCGGGTTCACCGGCGTCTGCGAGAACTCGATCGACGCAACGTCGTCACGCGACGTCGTCGCGGAGTTCTCCTTCGTCACCACCATGCTGGCCGTGGACCTGTCCCGCTTGGCCGAGGAGGTCGTGCTGTGGGCGACTCGCGAGTTCGCCTTCGTCACCCTCGCCGACGCTTACTCCACCGGGTCGTCGATCATGCCGCAGAAGAAGAATCCGGACGTGGCCGAATTGGCTCGCGGCAAGGCGGGTCGCCTCATCGGCGACCATGCCGGTCTGTTGGCCACGCTGAAGGGCCTCCCGCTGGCCTACAACCGCGATCTGCAGGAAGACAAGGAGCCGGTCTTCGATGCGGTCGACTCGCTGCACCTGCTCCTTCCGGCGATGGCCGGCCTGGTCGAAACCCTCGTCTTCGACACCGCGCGGCTCGAGGAGCTGGCGCCGCAGGGCTTTTCGCTGGCCACCGACCTCGCCGAGTGGCTGGTCCGCCGAGGGGTCGCGTTCCGCGCAGCCCACGAGATCGCCGGGGCCTGTGTGCGGGCGGGTGAGGCCCGCGGCGTCGAGCTCGCCCAGTTGACCGACGCCGAGCTCGTCGCCATTTCCCCGCAGCTGACGCCGCAGGTGCGTGACGTGCTCGACGTTCGAGGATCGCTCTCCTCGCGATCGGCCTACGGCGGCACCGCGCCCGAGCGCGTGCGCGAACAGCTGGAGCGGTTGCGGGCGGTCGCCCGTGACCAGGCCGGGTGGAGCGAGCGCCCGGTACGGGCCGGTTGAGTGATGGCGTCCGGCCGGGAACTGCTGTCCGCCCGCGGTAGCGAGGTGGCTCCGCTCCTGCTCGGCGCGGAGGTGACGAGCGAGCTGGGGCCGCGGGTGCGGCTGCGGGTGAGCGAAGTCGAGGCCTATGAGGGCGCTGACGACCCGGCCTCGCACGCCTTCCGGGGCCGCACCGAGCGCAATGCGGTCATGTTC
>JALZBL010000240.1 GCA_030947395.1 Actinomycetota bacterium
GGCCCGCGTGGTGCGTTCCACCAGTTGCGCGCCCACGATGTGCTCGAACTGGGCCAGCGTCCGCGAAACCGCGGACTGGCTCAGACCCAGTCGGATCGCGGCGTCGGTGAAGGTCCCTTCGGCGGCCAGCGTGACCAGGACCCGCAGGTGCCGCACCTCCAGTTCGCTATCCATGCGTTCAAAGCATAGATGGCGCGCGGTCACTCATTTCCGCCCGGGCGACGGTGCGACCTAGCGTCCTCATCGTGGCCACCGAGCGCGACACCGTCGCCGGGACGGCGCTCGCCCTGACGAGCGTGGCCTCGGTGCAGACCGGAGCCGCCGTGGCGGCGCTGCTCTTCGCCAGAATCGGGCCGGTCGGCACGGTCTCGTTGCGTCTGCTCGGCGCGGCACTGGTGCTCGCGGCGGCCACCCGGCCGTGGCGGCACCGGCTCGGTCGAGGCGAGCTGGCGACGTCGGCGCTGTTCGGGATCGTCTTCACGGCCATGAACGTCAGCCTCTACGCGGCGATCGACCGGCTCCCCCTCGCGACGGTGATCACCTTGGAGTTCCTTGGCCCGCTGGCCGTGGCGGTCAGCACCGCGCGGTCGTGGCGGGAACGCAGCTGGGCCCTGCCGGCGGCGTTCGGCGTAGCCCTGCTCGGTGGCTCATTGCGCGCCGACGACCGCTTCGGTGTCGCCGCCGCCCTGACCGCGGCGGGCTGCTGGGCCAGCTACATCCTGCTCAGCCGGCGCCTGGGTCGGGGAGCGGGGGGGCTGGCCGGGCTGAGCCTGGCCAGCATCGCCGGGGCGTTGGTCATGCTGCCGGTCGGTGCCTTCGTCGCGGGTGCGGCGCTGTGGCGCCCCAGCACGCTCGCCCTCGGCCTGCTCGTCGGCGTCATCGCCTCGGCCATCCCCTACAGCCTGGACCTCCTCGCGCTACGCCGGCTACCGACCGCCGTGTTCGGCGTGCTGACGAGCCTCAATCCCGCGGCCGCCGCCCTGGCCGGGCTGATTGTGCTGGGTCAGGCCGTGCCCGGACGTGACCTGCTGGGCATCGCCGCCGTGATCCTCGCCGGCGTCGGAGTGACGGCGGGCGCCCGGAGCTCAACCCGGAGGCCAGCCGAACGAACGTCCGGCGAGCACGTGGGCGTGGACGTGGAAGACGCTCTGGCCCACATCGGCCCCGGTGTTGAAGACCGTCCGATAGGCGCTCAGCCCGAGTTCCAGGGCCGTGGCCGCGATCCCGGCCAGCAGCCCAGCCGCGACCTCGGGGTCGGAACCGATCGCAGTGAGGTCGCTGACGTGCTCGCGCGGGACGATCAGCACGTGGGTGGGCGCCTGCGGGTTGGTGTCGCGGAAGGCAACGGTGGCGGTGTCGGCGCGGACGATGTCGGCCGGGATGTCACCGGCGACGATCGCGCAGAAGAGGCAGTCAGCGACCATGGTGGCGCAGGTTAGCCGACGAGCTGCCCGGTTCGGCTCAGTTCCAGCGGCCCAGCCGCACCGACAGCGCCGCCACTGCGGCTGCGCCGGCGGTCGAGGTCCGCAGCACGGGCGTCCCGAGACGGACCGCGACGGCACCGGCCGCGGCGAACCCAGCCAGCTCCTCCGGGGCCACTCCGCCTTCCGGCCCGACGACGAGGACGATCTCGCCCGCCGCAGGTAGCGCCGCGGCGCAGAGTGGATGCTCGGCGTCCTCATGCAGCACGAAGGCGGCGGCCGCGACTCGCAGGCGCTCGGCCACCGCGTCTGTCGTGGCCGGCTCGGCCACCGCGGGCCACCACACGCGCCGGCTCTGCTTGCTGGCCTCGGCCGCCGTCCGGCGCCAGCGCTCGATCGACTTGGCCACCCGTTCGTCGCGCCATTGCACCACCGAACGCGCCGCCGCCCAGGGCACGACCTCATCGACGCCGAGTTCGGTGAGCAGCTCGACCGCCCGCTCGCCGCGATCGCCCTTGGCCAGGGCCTGGAACACCACGACGCGGGGGTCGGGCGCCGGCTGACTGCGCTGCGGGCCGGCCCGAACCTGGAGCTCGGCCCGCCCCGTCCGGATGACCTCGCCGTCGCGGTACCGCCCGCGACCGTCGGTCAGCCGGAGCTGCTCACCGGCACGAAGTCGACGCACCGTGCCGGCGTGGCGGCCTTCCGGGCCGGCCAGGACCACCACCTCGTCCTCGGGCAACGGGTCGAGCCGGAAGAGCGGGCGGCTCATGCGCGGCGGCCGCGGGTGGTCACCGGGCCCGGGTCAGGGCCGGCCGTTGAACGCATCGCGCACCTTGCCCAGGAAGCCGCCGCGCGGGTTGCCCACCGCGACCTGCTCCTCGCGCAACGTGGCGAACTCGCGCAGCAGCTTCTCCTGCTCGGCGTCGAGGCGGCTCGGCGTGCGCACCTCGACGAGCACGTGCAGGTCGCCCCGGCGGGTCTCGCGCAGGTGCACCACGCCGCGCCCGCGCAGGGTTATGACCGATCCGCTCTGGGTCCCCGGTCTGATCTCGATGCGCTGTTCCACGCCGTCGAGCGTGGTAATCGTCGTCTCCGAACCCAGGGCGGCCGCGGTCATCGGCACGGTGACCGAACAGTGCAGGTCGGCCCCCTCGCGGCTGAACACGTCGTGGGGCAGTTCGTGGATCTCGATGTAGAGATCACCGGCCGGGCCGCCGCCGGGACCGACCTCGCCTTGCCCGGTCAGCCGGATCCGCATCCCGTCCTCCACGCCGGCCGGAACGTCGACCGGGATGGTCCGGCGGGCACGCACCCGGCCTTCGCCGCCGCAGTGCGGGCACGGCGTGGGGATCTGCTGGCCGGTGCCGGCACAGACCGGGCACGGGCGCGACGTCAGCACCTGCCCGAGCAGCGAGCGCTGCACGGACTGCACCTCGCCGCTGCCGTGGCAGGTGTCGCAGGTCCGCGGGTGCGTGCCGGGTGCGCATCCGTCGCCGTGGCAGGTGTCGCAAATCACCGCCGTGTCCACGCTGAGATCGCGGTGGATGCCCCAGGCGGTCTCGGTCATGGTGAGGTCCAGGCGGAGCAGCGCGTCCGCGCCCGCACGGACCCGGCTGCGTGGGCCGCGCCCCGCGCCGGTGCCTCCGCCGAAGAACATGTCGAACACGTCGCCGAGGCCGCCGAAGCCGCCACCAAACGGGCTGCCGCCGCCGTTGGCCGCGTTGCCCAGCGGGTCGCCGCCAAGATCGACGACGCGCCGCTTCTCGGGGTCCGAGAGCACCTCGTAGGCGGCAGTGATGGCCTTGAACTTGTCCTGGGCCGCCGGGTCGGGGTTGACGTCGGGATGCAGCTCCCGGGCCAGCCGGCGATAGGCCCGCTTGATCTCCTCGCCGGTGGCCTCCCGGCCGACGCCGAGCAGACCGTAGTAGTCGCGGACAGCTTCGGGCACCGGGGAAACCTCACTCACTTCGGGCGGTGGTTGGCCCTCGACGCCGCGAAGTGCCAACGCCCAAGTGTACGGATGTTGCGACGTCCGCCGCCGTCACCGGGGCCGCTCAGCGGCGGACGTCGCGGCTCAGCGCGACTCGCCGATCAGGTCGCCGACGTAGCGGGCCACGGCGGCGACTCGGGCCATGGTGTGGGCGTAGTCCATGCGGCGTGGGCCGAGCACGCCGACCCCGCCCACCGCGGAGTCACTCGGGCCGTAGCCCGCCGAGACCAGCGAAGTTCCGACGAGTGCTTCGTGCCCCGTCTCGTTGCCGATGCGGACCAGGATCTGCTGCGATGTCGCGGACTGGTCGAGCAGGCGCAGCATCACCACCTGCTCCTCGAGAGCCTCGAGG
>JALZBL010000038.1 GCA_030947395.1 Actinomycetota bacterium
GGGCGACGACCCGCAGGTTTTCACGGGCCCGCAGCAAAGCGGCAAGGGACCCGGCCGAGCGGAGGATGCCGGGCCGGTTGGAAGACGTCTCACTCATCGGCTGACGTCCACCAGGACGATCGACTGGTAGTGGTCGGCCGTGTAGTAGAACTCGCCGGCGCCCCCGGTAATGATCCGTCGCGCTCCGCGATCGGGGCTTCCCGGCGTGGGCACGGTGTACTCGTGGTAGAAGCCGCGCGCCCTGGCCGGCAACCGCCCTTCGACGTTGCCGAACACGGCCCCGTCCCGGGCGAAGGGGAACGGGCCGCCGGCCCGGATCAGGTCGACGGTCCGACGAGCTTCGATCGGCAAGGTGCTCAGCGCCACCGGGCCGGACGAGTGGCCGATCGCGGTACCGGGACGGGTGTCCACACCGTGCCCCCGCACCGCGTTGGCGGTGTATCCCACCGCCAGCAGCACCAGCAGCGCGATCAGCGCGAGCAGCGGCCAGCGGCTCCAGCGGGTCCGGCGCGGCGGCGGCACCTCTGCACGGTACGGGCTGGCCGGGCCGCACAACCCGGACCGATATCCTCGCCCCGATGCGCGCCCTCTACGCCCGCGAACCCCGTCCGGACGACCCGCTGAGCGCCGCCGTCGTCGGTGACCGGCCCGAGCCCGCGGCGGCGGCCGGGTGGGCGGTCGTCGAAGTGAAGGCGGCCAGCCTGAATCACCACGACCTGTGGACGTTGCGGGGGGTGGGCATCGCGCCCGATCAGTTTCCGATGATCCTGGGCTGCGACGCGGCCGGGGTGGACCTCGAGACCGGGGCCGACGTAGTCATCCACGCCGTGGTAACCGACCCCGCCTGGACCGGCGACGAGACGCTGGACCCGAAGCGCTCGCTGCTCTCCGAGCGGTATCCGGGGACACTGGCCCAACGGGTGGCGGTGCCGCGGGCCAACCTGGTGCCGAAGCCGGCCGAGCTGTCGTTCGCTGACGCGGCCTGCCTGCCGACCGCCTGGCTCACCGCGTACCGGATGCTGTTCGTCAAGTCCGGGCTGCGACCGGGACGGACGGTGCTGGTGCAAGGCGCCAGTGGCGGCGTGGCCACGGCAGCGATCGCCCTGGCCCGCATCGCCGGATACCAGGTCTGGGCGACGGCGCGGACGCAGGCCAAGCGGGCCGCCGCCCTGGAGCTCGGGGCACACGCCTCGTTCGAACCCGGCGCTCGGCTGCCCGCGCGGGTCGACGCGGTGATCGAGACCGTCGGCGCGGCGACCTGGTCGCACTCGCTGAAGGCGCTGCGGCCCGGTGGCCGGATCGTGGTCAGCGGGGCCACGTCGGGGGCGGCGCCGTCGGCCGAGCTCAACCGGGTCTTCTTCCTGCAGCTTGAGGTGATCGGTTCCACCATGGGCACCCGGGCCGAGCTGAGCGACCTCATCGCCCTGCTGGTCGGGTCCGGCTTACGACCCCGCATCGATCGCAGCGTCGACCTGGACGACGCCGTCGCCGGCCTGGCGGCGATGCAGGCCGGCGACATCGTCGGCAAGGTCGTCATCACTGTGTAGCCACACGGTGTAGCCGCGGCCGCCGAGATCGACGCTCCTGGCCACAACCGACAACGTCGCGTCGCCCTAGTTCCGGGCCGCGGTCGGTTCGTTGGTCGACAGGGCAGCGATGAAGGCCTCCTGGGGTACCTCGACCCGGCCGACCATCTTCATGCGCTTCTTGCCCTCCTTCTGCTTCTCGAGCAACTTGCGCTTGCGGGTGATGTCACCGCCGTAACACTTGGCCAGCACATCCTTGCGGATCGCCCGGATCGACTCCCGCGCGATCACCCGGGAGCCGATCGCGGCCTGGATCGGCACCTCGAACTGCTGGCGCGGGATGAGCTTGCGCAGCTTGGTCGTCATCATCACGCCGTAGGCGTAGGCCTTGTCCTTGTGGACGATGGCCGAGAACGCGTCGACCGGCTCCCCCTGCAGCAGGATGTCCACCTTGACCAGGTCGGCCGCCTGCTCCCCCGCGGCCTCGTAGTCGAGCGAGGCGTACCCGCGGGTGCGCGACTTCAGCTGGTCGAAGAAGTCGAAGATGATCTCACCGAGCGGCATGACGTAACGCAGCTCCACCCGCGTTGCCGAGAGGTAGTCCATGCCCTGCAGGGCACCCCGCCGGCCCTGGCACAGCTCCATGATCGCGCCGATGTACTCGGCCGGGGCGATGATCATCGCCTTGACGATCGGTTCCCACACCTCGGCGGTCTTCTTGCCGCCCGGCCAGTCCGACGGATTGGTGACGACGTGCTCCACGCCATCCTCCAACACCACCCGATTGACGACGTTGGGCGCGGTCGAGATCAGATCGAGGTCGAACTCGCGCTCCAACCGGTCGCGGGTGATCTCCAGGTGCAGCAGGCCGAGGAAGCCGCACCGGAACCCGAAGCCCAGCGCGGCTGAGGACTCCGGCTCATAGACCAGGGCGGCGTCGTTGAGGCGCAACCGGTCCAGCGCATCGCGCAGCAGCGGGTAGTCCGATCCGTCGATCGGGTAGAGGCCGGAGTAGACCATCGGACGCGGGTCCGCATAGGCCGTCACCGGCTGGGTGGCCGGGTGCGCGGCGTCGGTCACGGTGTCGCCCACGCGGGACTGCCGGACGTCCTTCACCCCGGTGATCAGGTAGCCGACCTCCCCCACCCCGAGGCCCTGCGTGGGAACCGGCTCGGGCGAGATGACGCCGATCTCCAGCAGCTCATGGACCGCACCGGTCGACATCATCTTGATCCGCTGCCGCGGGCTGAGGAACCCGTCGACCACCCGGATGTAGGTGATCACGCCCCGGTAGATGTCGTAGACCGAGTCGAAGATCATCGCGCGCGCTGCGGTGTCGTCGACGCCGACGGGCGCTGGAACCTCCCGGCAAATGACGTCGAGCAGCTCCTCGACGCCCTGCCCGGTCTTGGCGCTCACCCGCAGGACGTCCTCCGCAGCGCAGCCGATGACGTGGGCCAGTTCGGCGGCGTACAGGTCGGGCTGGGCCGCCGGCAGGTCGATCTTGTTCAGTACCGGGATGATCTGCAGGTCGTTCTCCAGGGCCAGGTACAAGTTGGCCAGGGTCTGGGCCTCGATTCCCTGGGCCGCGTCGACCAGCAGCACGGCGCCCTCACAGGCGGCCAGCGAGCGCGACACCTCGTAGGTGAAGTCGACGTGGCCCGGCGTGTCGATCATGTGCAGGACGTGGTTGACGCCGGTCTGGCGCGACGTCCAGGGCATGCGCACGTTCTGCGACTTGATGGTGATTCCGCGCTCGCGCTCGATGTCCATCCGGTCGAGGTATTGCGCGCGCATCTGCCGCGGGTCGACGACGCCGGTGAGCTGCAGCATCCGGTCGGCCAGCGTGGACTTGCCGTGGTCGATGTGGGCGATGATGCAGAAGTTGCGGATGCGAGCCGGGTCGGTGCGCTGGCCTGCCGTCGAAGTCACGTATCTCTTTCGCGATCGGTGTCCGGTGAAGTTCCATGGTCCCATGACTGGGGGCCGGCCATCGCGGCGCAAGCTGCTCGAGTACTGCCTCGCCAAACCCGGCGCCTGGCGCGACGAGCCCTGGGAAGGCGATGTCGTGGTCAAGGTCGCCGACAAGATCTTCGCGTTCCTCGGTTCGATGGATGGCCACACGATCGGGTTGAAGTGCGGACGCGACCAGGACGAGGCCGGCGAGTGGCGCGAGCGCTTTCCGGACGACGTGTCGGTGATGGCCTACATCGGCCGCTACGGGTGGAACACCTTCACCGTCGGAGGCGCCGTCGACGCCGAGGAGATCCTGGACGCGGTCGATGCCTCCTACGCCGACGTGGCGGCGCGGCTGCCTAAGGCCAAGCGACCGTAGGACCGGACCGCCAGCACGCGGTCGCGGTCGTGGACGAGGAGGAACCGAGGCACCAGCGTCGGCCCCCGGCCGGCCGGCGCGGTGCGGGCAGTGGCGGGGCGCCGGTCGGGCAGGATGGTCGCCATGACCGATGCATCCACCGACCCCCGTGCCGTGAACACTTACCGGATTCCGGCCCGCGCGTTGCGCGCCGGGGACCTCGTCAACACCGGCGGCTCCGAGGACGACTGGCAGCAGGTTCTTGCGGTCTGGACGCCGGACAGCCCGCCGTCCGACGAGCCGGCCATCGCGGGCCTGGTGGGCGGCATCGGCGACCGCTACGTCCTGGTCGAGATGACCGACATCCCCCCCGTGGACAGCAACGTCTACTTCGCCGACGGCACGGCCTACGTCTACGGGGCGGACGGCGACCCCGACAGTCCGGTCGAGGAGACTGTCGACGACGGCACGGCCCGGCGCAACTACCTCTACACCGTGCATGAACTGGTCACGATCCGTGCCGCCCGCTGACCGCGTCCGTCCGGGTCGAGGACATCGCGGCGGCGCTGTGCCGCGGTAACGGCTTGGCGGCGCCGCCGCCGGTGCTGGCTGGCCGGCCCACGTGGACCGGCGTAGGTTCTGAGCCCATGAGCCAGCCGCGCCGCCCGGCGTGACGACTCCCCTGACGGGAGGCCCGCCGGCGATGCACGAACTGGCGCTGACCCAGAGCATCGTGGACACCGTGCAAGCCCGCACCGAGGGGGCCCAGGTCAAGGTCGTTCGGCTGGAAGTCGGCAAGCTCTCCGGCGTCGTCGCCGACGCGGTGCGCTTCTGCTTCGAACTCGTCGCCGACGGAACCTCCCTGGCCGGAGCCACGCTGGACATCAGCGAACCGGCCGGCGAGGCCTACTGCCGCACCTGCGCTCGGACCTTCGTCGCCGACGACCTGATCCTGCTGTGCGACTGCGGCAGCGCCGACGTGGAGCTGCGCCACGGTGACCAGTTGCTCATCCGTTCGGTGGAGGTGGCGGCCTGATGTGTGCAACCTGTGGCTGCGGTGCTGAGACCGGGGTGCGGGTGATCACGTTCGGGGCCGCGCATGAACCTTCGAACGGCCACCCTCACGCGCATACCCACCGTCACGAACCCGGCCACGAGCACGAGCCCGGCCACGCGCACGGGCACGAACCCGGTCACGCGCATGAGCACGGGCACCAACCCGCACCCGCCCCGCCCGCCTCCCGGGAACTGGAGCTCGAAGTGGCGGTGCTGGCCAAGAACGATGAGCAGGCCGAACGCAACCGCGGCTGGCTGGCCCGCCACGGCGTCGTCGCGATCAATGTGATGAGTTCCCCCGGCTCCGGAAAGACCACCCTGCTGGAACGCACGATCTCCGCCGTCGGCGACGATCTGCGCGTGGCCGTCATTGAAGGCGATCAGGAGACCACCTTCGACGCGCGCCGCATCCGAGCGACCGGTGCCGAGGTGGTACAGGTCAACACCGGCGCGGGCTGCCATCTCGATGCCGAGATGATCGAGCGCGGGCTGAGCGCGCTGGCGCCGCCGGCCGGGACGGTGGTCGTCGTCGAGAACGTCGGCAACCTGGTCTGCCCGGCGCTGTTCGACCTCGGCGAATCCAGCCGGGTGGTCGTCATGTCGGTCACCGAAGGCGCGGACAAGCCGCTGAAGTACCCGCACATGTTCCGCCGGGCCGACGTTGTCGTCCTGAACAAGATCGACTTGCTGCCTTACGTCGACTTCGACACCGAGGCCTTCGCCGCGGCGGTGGCGGCGCTGCGACCCCAGGTTCGCATCATCGCCTGCTCGGCCACGACCGGCAGCGGGATGGACGCCTGGCTGGCCTGGCTGCGCCACGCCGCGGCGGTAGCGATTGACGCCGCCTGAGTCCTGCGGTATCAAAGTGAGGCACGCCACAGAGCCGACCCCATCGGGAGCCGACCGCGTGCGCTGAGGACGCGCGAGCCGCGCCTAGGAAGTGGGGCCAAGTGCCTACAGCGGAAGCGATCAAGGCCGAAGAGACTCTGATTCACGTGCTGTGGATCAACGCCGGTTTGAGCTGCGATGGCGACTCCGTCGCACTCACCGCGGCGACCCAGCCGAGTATCGAGGAGATCGCGCTCGGGGCGCTGCCGGGGTTGCCCAAGATCGCCGTCCACTGGCCGCTCATCGACTTCGAGTGCGGTCCCAACGGGGGCGCCGACGACTTCCTCGAATGGTTCTGGAAGGCCGACCGCGGCGAACTGGAACCCTTCGTGCTGGTCGTTGAGGGCTCGATCCCCAATGAGAAGCTGAAGGACGAAGGGTACTGGTGCGGCTTCGGCAACAACCCAGAGACCGGGCAGCCCGTCACCACCAGTGAGTGGTTGGACCGGCTGGCGCCCAAGGCGCTGGCGATACTCGCGGCCGGCACCTGCGCCACCTACGGCGGCATCCACGCCATGGCCGGGAACCCGACCGGGGCGATGGGCGTGCCGGACTACCTCGGCTGGGAGTGGAAGTCCAAGGCCGGCCTGCCGATCGTGTGCGTGCCCGGGTGCCCCATCCAGCCGGACAACCTTTCCGAGACCTTGACCTACCTGCTGTACCAGGCCACCGGCCAGGCGCCGATGATCCCGCTCGATGAGATGCTCCGACCGACCTGGCTGTTCGGCCAGACCGTGCACGAGGGATGCGACCGGGCCGGGTACTACGAGCAGGGCGACTTCGCCGAGGAATACGGCTCGCCCAAGTGCATCGTCAAGCTCGGCTGCTGGGGCCCCGTGGTCAAGTGCAACGTGCCCAAGCGCGGCTGGATGAACGGCATGGGCGGCTGCCCCAACGTGGGTGGCATCTGCATCGGATGCACTATGCCGGGGTTCCCGGACAAGTTCATGCCGTTCATGGACGAGCCGCCCGGCGGGAAGCTCTCGACCGCCGCTTCAGGCGTATACGGGACAGCCATCCGCCGGCTGCGCAGTGTGACCACCAAGACGGTGGACAAGGAACCGAAGTGGCGTCACAGCGGCCGGGAGCTCACCACCGGCGCCCGCCGAACCTGGTAATCCCGCGTGTTCCGCACACCACCCCCTGGCGGATCGCCCGCCGTGATCCGGTCCTGCCCGCCGCACTTTTCACCGACCAGTGAGGACGTCCGATGACCGCTACAAAGCCAGCCCGAAGCCGAGCGTCCAGTGCTGGCAACTCCGAACTGGTCGAGATGGCGTGGGATCCGATCACTCGGATCGTCGGCAGCCTGGGCATCTACACCAAGATCGACTTCGCCCAGCGGGAGGTGGTCGAGTGTCACAGCACGTCGTCAATCTTCCGCGGCTACTCGATCTTCATGAAGGGCAAGGATCCGCGCGACGCCCACTTCATCACGAGTCGCATCTGCGGGATCTGCGGCGACAACCACGCGACCTGTTCCTGTTACGCCCAGAACATGGCCTACGGCGTGAAGCCGCCGCACCTCGGTGAGTGGATCGTCAACCTCGGCGAGGCCGCGGAGTACATGTTCGACCACAACATCTTCCAAGAGAACCTGGTCGGGGTGGACTACTGCGAGAAGATGGTCGCCGAGACCAACCCCGGGGTGCTGGAGCGGGCGAACAACACCGAGGCGCCGCACGCCGGTGACCACGGCTACCGCACCATCGGCGACATCATGCGCTCGCTCAACCCGTTCACCGGCGAGTTCTACCGCGAGGCGCTGCAGGTCAGCCGCTGGACGCGGGAGATGTTCTGCCTCATGGAGGGCCGGCACGTCCACCCCTCGACGCTCTACCCGGGTGGCGTGGGCACGGTGGCGACGATCCAACTGATGACCGACTACATGACCCGACTGATGCGCTACGTCGAGTTCATGAAGAAGGTCGTCCCGATGCACGACGACTTGTTCGACTTCTTCTATGAGGCGATCCCCGGCTACGAGCAGGTCGGCCTACGCCGGACGCTGCTCGGCTGCTGGGGTTCCTTCCAGGACCCCGAGTACTGCAACTTCGAGTACAAGGACATGACCCAGTGGGGTCGCAAGATGTTCGTCACCCCGGGCATCGTCGTCGACGGCAAGCTGGTGACCACCGACCTGGTTGACATCAACCTGGGCATCCGCATCCTGCTCGGCAGCTCCTACTACGAGGACTGGGAGGGCCAGGAGATGTTCGTCACCCACGACCCTCTCGGCAACCCGGTCGACCGGCGCCACCCCTGGAACCAGCACACCAACCCGCGTCCGCAGAAGCGTGACTTGGACGAGAAGTACAGCTGGGTCATGTCGCCGCGCTGGTACGACGGCAAGGATTACCTGGCCCTTGACACCGGCGGGGGCCCGCTGGCTCGGCTCTGGTCCACCGCGCTGGCCGGCCTGGTCGACATCGGCTACGTGAAGTCGACCGGCTCGAGCGTGCAGATCAACCTGCCCAAGACGATCCTCAAGCCGCCGATGACGCTGGAGTGGAAGATCCCGCAGTGGAGCAACACCCTCGAGCGCAATCGGGCGCGGACCTATTTCCAGGCCTACGCCGCGGCCTGTGCCCTGCACTTCGCCGAGAAGGCCCTGGTCGAGATTCGCGCCGGCCACACCAAGACGTGGGAGAAGTTCGAGGTCCCCGACGAGGCCATTGGCTGCGGGTTCACCGAGGCGGTGCGTGGCGTGCTGAGCCACCACATGGTGATCCGCGACGGCAAGATCGCCAATTACCACCCCTACCCGCCCACCCCGTGGAACGCCAACCCGCGCGACAGCTACGGCACGCCGGGGCCCTACGAGGACGCGGTCCAGGGCTCGCCGATCTTCGAAGAGAACGACCGTGAGCACTTCAAGGGCATCGACATCATGCGCACGGTGCGCAGCTTCGACCCCTGTCTGCCGTGCGGGGTGCACATGTACCTCGGTGGCGGGAAAACCCTCGAGCGCCTGCACACGCCTACCGCGGCGGCCGGCGCGGAGTAGCGCGTGACCCAACTAGCGGCATCGGGCGAGCGGGGCGACGCCGCCACGCAGCTGCACACCAGCAGCGAGCGCATCGAAGCGCTGCTTACGGCGAGTGCCAGCGGCGGCGTGATGGCGCGGGAACGGGCCGAGGAGCTCGTCCGTGTCGTCGTCGACCTCTACGACGCCGGGCTGGAACGGCTGCTCGACGTGCTCCACGACGTCGGGCGCCTCGACGACACCGCGCTCGATGCGTTGGCCGGCGACCCGCTCGTGTCGGGTCTGCTGCTGGTCCACGGCCTGCACCCGCACGATGTGTCCACCCGGGTGGCGCGGGCGCTGGACTCCGTGCGCCCGTACCTCGGCTCGCACGGCGGCGACGTGGAACTGGTGGAGATCACCGACGCGGGCGTCGTGCGGCTTCGGCTGACCGGTAGTTGCGACGGCTGTGCGTCCTCCTCAGCCACGCTGGAACTCGCCGTGGACGGCGCGGTCCGCGACGCCGCCCCGGAAGTGACCGATATCGAGGTGCTGGCGGCGTCCGCACCGGCCGCGACCGGCGGAGTCATCCCCATCTCGAGCCTGCGGGTCCGCACCGCATCCACCGCCGTCCAACCCGGCGCCGGATGGCAGGTACTCGAGCGAGCCGACGAGCTCGTCGAGGGCCGCGCGGACGGCCGTCTCGTCGGCGAAGTCGCGGTGGTGGTGTGCCGGGTCGGTACCGACCTGTACGCCTTCCGCGACCGCTGCCCGGCGTGCCACGGCGCCATCGCCGGGGCCTCCCTGCAACGAAGGGCAGGCGGGCGGATCGGCGACGCCGTGCTGCGCTGCGGCACCTGCGGGCACCACTACGAGGTGCGCAACGCCGGAGCCGGCCTCGATGCGGACGAACGCCTCGAACCGTTGCCTC
>JALZBL010000241.1 GCA_030947395.1 Actinomycetota bacterium
CGTCGGAGTCGGTCGCCTTGCGGGCCGCGGCTGCGGTCGGCGGGAGGTACGCCAGCCGCTTCCAACGGGCCGCCCGAGCCTGCGAGGCGGCCGGCGATGTCGGGGCCGCGTTGTTGTCGGCGCAGGCGGCCCCCGGGCGCGGACGCGGTGCGAGACCGCACTGGAGCGGCGCCGCGAGACACGGGAGCGCGGGCTCGGGCTCACCCGATCGTTCCCCCAATCTCTCGCGCGATGAATCGCCCCACCCGGTGCCGCACGACCCGCACGACCCGCACGACCCGCAGGACCCGCAGGACCCGCAGGACCCGCACGACGACCTGTGGTCGCTCGCGGCAGCCTGGCGGGTGCGGTCGGCCTGCGGTGCGTCGCTGGCGTCGATCGTGCACCGCGTCGAGCTGGACGTCGCCGACGCCGTCGACCGCCGCCGAACCGTGGACACCGCGCTGGCCGGTCCGCGCTCGTCCGCGCTGCTGCTGGCGCTGCTGCCGGTGCTCGGCATCCTGCTTGGCACGGCCATGGGTGCCGATCCGCTCGGTTTCCTCCTCTCCCCGGGGGCGGGCGGGCTGGTGCTGTTGGTGGGGGTGGCCGCCGATGCCGGCGGGGTCGTGCTCATGCGGCGTCTGGTCGACGCCGGGGTACCTCCGTGACGCTCACCTGGTTGGCGCTGGCGGCCCTGCTGCTCCTGCCCGGCCGGAGCAAGCCGAGGTCGCCGGCCCGGCGGGTCGACGCCCTCGGCCGGGCGGCCACGCAGTCCCACCGGGGACCTCCGGCGCAGCGTCGGCCGCCGGATCACTTCCCCACCGACCCGATTCGTCATCGGTCTGCGGTGGCCGAACTGGATGAGCGGTCGCAGCGACGACACACGAAGATTCTGACCGCGGTGCTGGCGGGCGCGGTGATCGTCATCGGCGCCGTGGCCGCCCGCTCGACGGGAGCAGTTGTGGCTTCGGCCGCCGCGCCGGTGATCGTGTCGGCGGTTCGCCGGCTGGCGGCCCGGACGCCACCGTTCGTGGCGGCGCAGGAGCGGGCGGCGCTACCGCTGTTGCTGGATCTCATCGCCGCGGCATTGGATGCGGGGGCGCCATTGGCCGACGCGCTGGCCAGCGTGGCGGCGCAGGCCCGACCCCAGACGCGAGCCCAGCTCTCCCGGGTGGCGGTTCTGCTGCGCCTGGGGACGGATCCGGTCGAAGCCTGGGCCGGCGTGCGCGAACACCCAAGCCTCGCTGGGGTCGCGATAACTGCGGTGCGCTCGGCCGACAGCGGCGTGCGGCTGGCCGAAGGTTTCCGGCGCCGGGCCGTGGAGGCGCGGGCCGACCTGCGCGCGGAGGGCATGGCCCGCGCGCACCGGGTGGGCGTGTTGTCTCTGCTGCCGCTCGGCCTGTGCTTCCTGCCGGCCTTCGTGTGTCTCGGCGTGGTGCCCATCATCGTCGGGATCGCCGGCGACGCGCTGTCCTCATTGCGGCCCTGACCGCGGGATCGCCGGCTCAGTCACCGCACACTCGGGCACCGCACACTCGGGCACCGCACGATCGGGCACCGCACGATCGGTCACCGCACACTCACGAAGCGCCAACTGGGCAGCGACATCGTGGATCGTTAAGACGTTCGCAAGCTATTGTCCATCGGCGTTGTCCGGCCGGCACGGTAGAGTTCTGGTACCAACCGGTACACAACTGAATGCACCAGTGCGGCCCTTCGGGGGCCGCCCGACACGCGTGACCCACTCGGGCCACGGGACACAAAAGGCGAGCCTCGACTCGAGGAGGGCACAGTGCTCACGGCAACCGACACCGACCAACTCACCCGTCACTTCTTGGACGTCCGGGAGACGACGGACCAGCTCACCGCCGGCCTGTCGGCCGAGGACCAGACACCGCAATCCATGCCCGACGCGAGTCCCACCAAGTGGCACCGAGCCCATACGACGTGGTTCTTCGAGGAGTTCGTCCTTCGGCCCGATCCGTCCTACGCCGAGTACGACCCGGCCTACCGGTACCTGTTCAACTCCTACTACGAGGCCGTCGGCCCGCGGCACCCGCGCCCACAGCGCGGGCTGGTGACCCGCCCGGGTGTCGCTGACGTCGCACGCTACCGGGAGTACGTGCAGGACACGGTGGCGCGCTACCTCGAGTCCGGACGGCTGGACGGGCCGGCGCGGGCTCTGGTCGAACTGGGCTGCCATCACGAGCAGCAGCACCAGGAACTGCTCCTGATGGACGTGAAACACCTGTTCTCGACGCACGCGTTCGCACCGGTGTACGTCGACCGCCCGGCCGACCCAGACGTTCCGCCCTCGCCGCAGACGTGGCGATCGGTCAGCGGTGGGATCACCGAGGTCGGCCATGACGGCGTCGGCTTCGGCTACGACAACGAGGGGCCACGGCACCGGGTGTTCCTCGAGGAATTCCAGATCGCCGAGCGCGCCGTAACCAACGCCGACTGGCTCGAGTTCATGGCCGACGGCGGATACCGCCGCGCGAACCTCTGGCTGGCCGACGGCTGGGCCCGCGTGCAGGCCGAAGGTTGGGACGCGCCGGGTTACTGGCTCGGGCGCGACGGGGCCTGGACGACGTTCACCCTGTCCGGACGCCGCCCGGTCGTCGGCGCCGAACCGGTCTGCCACGTGACCTTTTTCGAGGCGGACGCGTTCTCGCGCTGGGCCGGCGCGCGGCTGCCTACGGAGTTCGAGTGGGAGGCCGCAGCACGGGCGGATCAGGACCTTCGCGGCCAGCTGCTCGACCGACACCGCGTCCACCCGAACATCACCGGACCGGCCATGGTCGGCGACGTGTGGGAGTGGACGGCGAGCGCGTACTTGCCCTACCCGGGCTTCGCCGCCGCGAATGGTGCGGTCGGTGAGTACAACGGCAAGTTCATGTGCGATCAGCACGTGCTGCGCGGGGCCAGTTCGGCCACGCCGTCCGGGCACGAGCGGCTGACCTACCGCAACTTCTTCCCGGCGTATGCCCGCTGGGCGTTCAGCGGTCTGAGGCTGGCGCGGTGACGGACACCCTTTCCGAGCCCCGCATCGCCCATGACGTCCGCGGCGGGCTGTGGCAGACTCCGCCGTCCCTGCCCGCGCGCTGGTTCTACGACTAGCGGGGTAGCCGACTGTTCGACGAGATCACTCGGCTGCCCGAGTACTACCCGACTCGGCGGGAGACCGAGATCATCGAGCGCCGCCGGGAGGAGATCGTACGGCTGACCGGCGCAACGACCCTGCTCGAACTCGGGTCGGGCACCTCGGCGAAGACGCGCCTCCTGCTGGACGCATTCGCTGCCGGCGGCCGGACCGTGCGGTTCGTCCCCATGGACGTCAGTGCCGAGGTGTTGACCGAGTCCGCCGAAGTCATCGCTGCCGACTTCCCGACGGTGACGGTCGAGCCCGTGGTGGCCGATTTCAACGAGCCGTTCACCGGCATGCCTGGTCCGCCCGGTGAGCGGTTGGTGATCTTCCTCGGGGGGACGATCGGCAACTTCGAGGAGGAGGAGCGATCGGCCTTCCTCACCCGGGTCCGAGACGCTCTGTCCCGCGGTGATCATTTCTTGATCGGCGCGGATCTGGTCAAGTCACCATCGCGCCTGGTCGCGGCCTACGACGACAGCGCCGGCGTCACCGCCGCGTTCGATCGCAACCTGATTGAGGTGCTGCGGCGAGAGCTGGATGCCGAGGGCCTGTACGTCGACGACTTCGCCCACGTGGCGCGATGGAATCCAGTGCGCAGCCGGATCGAGATGTAGCTA
>JALZBL010000242.1 GCA_030947395.1 Actinomycetota bacterium
GTGGTGCAAGTGCGCCGGGCGGAGCTGCCCATGCAGATCGTGCGACTCCAGGGCGCCGGCTTCGGGGCCCGGCTGGTGGAGAAGTTCCAGCTGCCGGTCAAGGGATTCCGCGACGGTCCCCGGCCCCTCTTCTGACCGGCGGGCCGGCTCCAGTCGCTGGAACGGACGGGTCCGGCCACTAATCTCAGCCCCGTGCTCGAGGCCCTGCGGATCACCGATCTGGGCGTCATCGGCGACGTCGAGGTCGACCTCGCGCCCGGGCTCACCGTCGTGACGGGCGAGACCGGTGCCGGCAAGACGATGGTGGTCACCGGGTTGCAGCTGCTCTTCGGCGCGCGCGCCGATGCCACCCGGGTGCGCACCGGTGCCCCGCAGGCCGCGGTCGAGGGGCGGTTGCTCCTGGATCCCACCTCGCCGGCCGTGGCCCGCGTGCTGGAGGGAGGCGGCGCGAGCGAGGACGGAGAGCTGGTGCTGCGGCGCACCGTCACTTCGGCCGGACGGTCGCGGGCCTATGCGGGGGGCGCTGCGATGCCGGTCTCGACCCTGGCCGCGATCGGCGCGGACGTCTGGGCCATCCACGGCCAGTCCGACCAGATGCGCCTCTCGGTCGCGGCCGAGCAACGCGCGGCTCTGGACCGCTACGCCGGCCCCGACCTGGCCGGTCAGCTGGCCGACTACCGCTTGGCCTACGACGACTGGCGCGGCGCGGAGGACTCCTTGCTCGCCCGCGACCGCGACGCCGGCGCCAATGCGCGCGAAGCCGACCTGCTCCAGCACGGTCTGCGCGAGATCGAGGCGGCGCATATCCAACCCGGCGAGGACCTGGAACTCGATCGGGTCCTGACCCGGCTGGGCGCGGCCGAGGACCTGCGGACCGCGGCCCGCATCGCGCACGACGCTCTGCTCGGTGATTCCGACGATCTGGCCTCCGACGCCGTCGACGTGCGCACCCTCATCGGCACCGCGGAACGTCAGCTCTCCGGCGTCCAGGACAGCGACCCCGCGCTGGCCGGTTTGCGAGCCCGCCTGACCGAGGCGACGGCGGTGGTGACCGACGTCGGCACCGAGCTGGCCACCTACCTCGAGGACCTCGACGCCGATCCGCACCGGCTGGCCGCGGCCCAGAGCCGGCGCGCCGAGCTCGCCACCCTAATGCGCAAGTACGGCGTCGATGGCCCGGCGCCCGGGCGTGGGGCGGACGCTGTCCTGGCCTGGGCCAGCGCGGCCCAGACTCGGCTGGCCGAGGTCGACCCCTCCGACGAGACCCGGGCCGAGTTGGTCGGGCGCCGCGACCGCGCGCGTGAGCGGGCCGGGGCGCTGGCCACCGCCGTTCACCACCTGCGCGGCACCGCGGCGCGGCGTCTCGGCGCAGCGGTGAGCGCAGAGCTTGCCGGCCTGGCCATGGCCGGTGCCGAGATGTGGGTCACCGTCACGGCCCGACCGATCGCCGGCGACGGCCGGGCGCTCATCGTCGACGGATCGCCGGCCGGGGCTGAGCGACACGGCGCCGACGAGGTCGCCTTCCTGCTCCGGGCCCACCCCGAAGCGCCGGCGCGACCGGTGGCCCGCAGCGCATCCGGGGGTGAACTCTCGCGCCTGATGCTCGCCCTGGAAGTCGTCCTGGCCGGCTCGGACCCGATCCAGCTGATGGTCTTCGACGAGGTCGACAGCGGCGTCGGCGGCCGCGCCGCGGTCGAGATCGGCCGGCGGCTGGCCGCGCTGGCCGCCCATCGCCAGGTCGTCGTGGTGACCCATCTCGCCCAGGTCGCGGCCTACGCCGACCAGCACCTGGTGGTGGGTGCGGTGGGTACCGTGGGCTCGGACGAGTCGGTGACGCCGATCACGCGAAGCGACCTGCGGCGGGTGGACGGTCCGGACCGGGTGGCCGAGCTGGCCCGGATGCTGGCCGGGCGCGACACCGAGGCGGCCCAGCGTCACGCGCGGGAACTGCTCGACGCGGCGGCCGCCGAGGGCAGACGCTGAACCCGGTGGCCGCTGCGCGCCCCCCCGGCGAGGGCGTGGCGTTGCCGACCGGTGAGGAGTGCGGATGGCACGATGGGGCCTCATGAAGATTGCCACCATGCGCCGTCCGCGGACCGAGGAAAGGGCCGGCGTCTCGGGGGTGGCCCGTCTCGACCGGCGCACCAAACGCCTCATCAACCGCCTCAATCCCGGCGACATCGCCATAATCGACCACGCCGACCTCGACCGCGTCGCCGCCGACTCCCTGGTCGCGGCGAAGGTCAGTGCGGTCATCAACGCCCAGCCCAGCATTTCCGGCCGGTATCCGAACCTCGGTCCGGAGGTGCTGGCCAAGAACGGCATCGTGCTGCTCGACAACGTCGGCGCGGAGGTGTTCGCGGCGGTCAAGGAAGGCACCCGGGTCCGCATCGAGGACGACACGGTCTACATCGGCGACGAAGCCGTGGCGACCGGTATCGAGCAGGACGGCGACTCGATCGCCGAGCTCATGAGCGAGGCCAAGGCTGGTCTGTCGACCCAGCTCGAGGCCTTCGCGTCGAACACGATGGAATACATGCGCCGCGAGCGCGCGCTGTTGCTCGACGGCGTCGGCGTTCCCGAGATCCGCACCCGCATCGAAGGCCGGCACGTGATGGTGGTGGTGCGCGGCTACGACTACAAGGACGACCTGCGCGCGCTGCGCCATTACATCCGCGAGTTCCGGCCCGTGCTCATCGGAGTGGACGGCGGCGCTGACGCCCTGCGAGCCGCGGGCTACAAGCCGGACATCGTGATCGGTGACATGGACTCCGTCTCCGACGAGGTGCTGCGCGGAGGCGCCGAGGTGGTCGTGCACGCCTACCCCGACGGTCGCGCGCCCGGCCTCGAACGGATCCAGGATCTCGGCATCGAGGCCACGACGTTCTCCGCGCTCGGCACCAGCGAGGACATCGCGATGCTCCTGGCCGACGAGAAGGGCGCGAGCATCATCGTTGCCGTAGGCAGCCACGCCAACCTGGTCGAGTTCCTGGACAAGGGTCGCGGCGGCATGGCGTCAACGTTCCTCACCCGGCTGCGCGTCGGCGGCAAGCTCATCGACGCCAAGGGCGTGAACCGGCTCTACCAGAGCCGGATCTCCTCGGCGTCGCTGTTGTTGCTGGTCTTGGCCGCGATGGTGGCGATCGGGGCCACCCTGGCCGTGTCCACGGCCGGCCAAACCTATCTCGACATCGTCGGCGATCGCCTCGATCGCCTGGTCGACTGGCTGCAGGGCGTCTTCTCGTGATCTCCTTCCGCTATCACCTGGTCTCGATCATCGCGGTCTTTCTGGCCCTGGCTCTGGGCATCCTGGTCGGCACGACTGGACTCAACGGCGCGGTCCTCGACGGCCTGCGCAACGAGCGGGACAACCAGGCCAAGACGATCAGCCAGTTGCGCAGTGACAGCACCGTTCAGCGCAACCAGCTGACCAACGAAGACAACTTTGTGCAGAAGTACGCCGCGCGACTGGTCGGCGGCAAGCTGACCGGGCAGACGGTCGTCGTGGTCAGCGCCCCCGGGATCGACGGCAAGATCAAGGCCGGCGTCGAGCAGGTGATCAAGGACGCTGGCGGCGCCGTGGTCGGCCGGTTGCAGCTGTCGGCGGCCTACATCGACCCCCGGCGCGGGCCCGACATCACGGCCCTGGCCACCACCAGCGACGCCCGCCCGGCCGGACTGCAGCTACCGGTGAGCAGCGACAGTGCAGTGCTGGGCGGGGCTCTACTGGCC
>JALZBL010000243.1 GCA_030947395.1 Actinomycetota bacterium
CATCGCTTGGCGGGTCGACGTCGGTGACGAGGTGGCGATCGACCAGGTCGTGGTCGAAGTCGAAACGGCCAAAGCCGCCGTGGAAGTCCCCGTTCCGTTCGCTGGCACGGTATCGGTGCTGCACGCACGGGCGGGCGAGACGGTGGCCGTCGGTTCACCGCTGATCAGCGTCGCCGCCACCGGGCGGGTGCCGAAGACGACCGGCTTCCAGGAACCGGGGATCGTCGTGGCGCAACCGGCCGCCAACGGCGCAGCGCAGGAGGGCAGCGGCAACGTCCTGATCGGGTATGGGACTCCTCCGCCGACGGTTCGTCGGCGCCGCGCGCGTGCACCTCATCGGCCGGCCGCGGAACCGGTAGCCGCGGTACGGGTCGAGTCGACGACCCAGCGGGCCGGGAATGCGGTCGCGGTCAGTTCGCCCCTGGTGCGCAAGATCGCCCGCGACGCCGCGCTGGATCTCGCCGCGATCAGCGGCACGGGTCCAGCGGGTCTCATCACGCGTCGGGACGTACTTCGGGCCCTGGCCACGACGAACGCACCGCCGCCGCCCGAACCCGCAGCCGCCACCGATAGCGCCCCCGATACCCAACGGATCCCGCTGCGGGGGTTGCGCAAGGCGATCGCGGACAAGTTGAGTCGCTCGCGCCGCGAGATCCCGGAGGCCACGGTTTGGGTGGATGTGGATGCGACGCAGATGTTGGCCTGTCGCGCCGAGCTGAATCGACGAGACCCGCACCGGCCGATCAGCGTGCTGGCCCTGCTCGCCCGCTTCACCATTGCCGGGTTGCGCCTGTACCCCGAACTGAACGGACGAGTTGAGGCCGACGAGATCGTCCTGCCCACCGCCGTACATCTCGGCTTCGCGGCCCAGACCGAGCGTGGTCTGGTGGTCCCCGTCGTGCGCGATGCTCACCGGCTCTCGACCCGGGACCTGTCGGTGGCCATGAGCGCGCACACCTCATCGGCCCGGGCCGGATCACTCAGCCCGGCCGACCTCTCCGGGGGGACGTTCACCGTCAACAACTACGGCGTCTTCGGCGTCGACGGCTCGGCCGCGATCATCAACCACCCGGAGGTCGCGATCCTCGGCATCGGCCGGATCGTCGACAAGCCGTGGGTGTTCGAAGGCCAGCTCGCCGTCCGCAAGGTGACCCAACTGACCCTGGCCTTCGACCACCGAGTCTGCGACGGTGCCACCGCGGGCGGCTTCCTGCGCTTCATCGCCGATTGCGTCGAGACGCCGGCCGTCGCCCTCGGCGAGCTCTGAGCGCGCCCGGCCAGCGCCCATTACGGCTGATTGCTGCCGGTTATGATCCACCGGGTCGGACGCCGAGGGAGCCTCATCGTCCGCGGCCCATTCATCGGCGGGGTGACGATCTTGCCGGCTTCCGCTCGAACGGCTGGAGACAAGCGTGCGCATCCTCATGGTGGGAGCCCCGGGGTCGGGCAAGGGCACCCAGGGTGCCCGCATCGCCGCCCATCTCGGCGTCGACCACATATCGAGTGGTGACCTGCTGCGGCGCCACGTCGCCGGCAACACCGCGCTAGGCCGCTCCATCGCCGAGATCCTGCGCCGCGGAGACCTGGTGGGCGACGCCGTCGCGCTGGACATGCTCCGCAAGCCCCTCGTCGACGCCGGCCGAGCCGGCGGTTACGTCCTGGACGGTTTCCCGCGCACGGTGGCCCAGGCGGAGGCGGTCTACCTGGTGGCCCGCGAACTGGATGTCGCGGTCCAGGTGGTGGTCCACCTCGAAGTGGACGAAGAGGAACTGATCCGACGGTTGCGGGCGCGAGCCACTGAGGACGGCCGCGCCGACGACGTCGACACCGCCATCCGTCATCGCCTCGACGTCAACCACGCGGTGACCAGGCCCCTGCTGGACTACTTCCAATCGCGGTGCGTTGTGATCAGGGTGGACGGACGTCCACCCGCGGACGAGGTGACCGCCGACATTCTGCGACGGCTCGACGCGCTCGACCCGCGCCAGCAGAGCCCGCAGACGCCGCCCGCGAGCCGCGAGCCAGCCGCCGACGGGTCGGTGCACCGCACGACTGAGCCACCGGAATCACTCGACCCCATCCTGGAGCTGCATCGGGGCGGCAAGATCGGCGTCTCGCTGACCAAACCGCTCGAAACTCTGGCTGACCTGTCCGCGGCCTATACACCCGGAGTCGCGCGGGTATGCCTGACGATCGCGCAACGCCCTTCGGCGGCCTACGACTACACCTGGAAACCGTCAACCGTGGCGGTCGTCACCGACGGCACCGCCGTGCTCGGGCTCGGCGACATCGGACCGCTCGCCGCCCTGCCGGTGATGGAGGGCAAGGCGATGCTCTTCAAACGGTTCGGCGGACTGAACGCCGTGCCGGTGTGTCTCGACTGCACCGGCGTCGACGAGATCGTCGACACCGTCGTCCGAATCGCACCGGCCTTCGGCGGAATCAACCTCGAAGACATCAGCGCGCCCCGCTGTTTCGAGATCGAGGAACGCCTGGACAACCTGCTCGACATTCCGGTGTTCCACGACGACCAACACGGCACCGCCATTGTCGTGCTGGCCGCCCTGCGCAACGCCGCCCGGGTCGTCGACCGCCCCCTGGGCGAACTTCGGATCGTGGTGATCGGCGCCGGCGCCGCCGGGGCCGCGGTGAGCCTGATCCTGCTTGACGCCGGCGTCAAGCACCTCGTGGTGGTAGACCGACAGGGGGTGCTGCACCCGGACCGGCCCGGGCTCACCGGGGTCAAGGCCCGACTGGCCGCCCGCACGAACCCGACGGGCACCACCGGCTCGGCAATGGGTGCTCTGGCCGGGGCCGACGTGCTGATCGGCCTCTCCGGCGGCACGGTCACCGAAGAGGCGGTAGCCAGCATGGCACCCGGATCGATCATCTTCGCGCTGGCCAACCCGGACCCGGAAGTTCGACCCGACATCGCGGCCAAGTACGCCCGGGTGGTTGCCACCGGCCGCAGCGACTACCCGAACCAGATCAACAACGTGTTGGCCTTTCCCGGGGTCTTCCTGGGGGCGCTGCAGGTGCGAGCCAGCCGCATCACCACCGGCATGCGCCAGGCCGCCGCCGACGCGCTCGCGGCTGCCGTGTCAGGTCAGGAACTGTCCGAGAGCTACATCGTGCCCAGCGTTCTGAACCCCGACGTCGCACCGGCGATTGCGGCCGCGGTGGCCAAAGCCGCCCACGTCGACGGAGTGGCCGGCCGCGCCG
This sequence comes from Actinomycetota bacterium, assembly GCA_030947395.1. GTDB lineage: Bacteria > Actinomycetota > Actinomycetes > Mycobacteriales > Jatrophihabitantaceae > JALZBL01. The sequence goes on from JALZBL010000243.1 coordinate 3,223, forward strand.
GCGGCGATTGACATCCGGGTGAGTGGCGTGGGCGGCTCGGGCGGGTGACCTCTGCGACCGCACCCGGCCCCGCGGGTGCAGGCACCGGCTCGGCCGGCACCCGAGTCAGCGCGCGGGGCGCTGGTCGATGACGCGCCGCATCTTGCCCAGTGAGCGCTCCACCCCGTCCGGTTCGAGGACTTCCACCGAGACGCTGACCCCGATGACGTTCTTGATCAGGTTCGCGAGGTCGGCCGACGCGGCGTCCGCCTCCACCGGGCTGGCGTCGTGGCGTCGCTCGACCCGAACCGTCATCTCGTCCATCGGTCCTGACCGCCGCAAGACGCATTGGAAGTGCGGGGAGAGAGCGGGTGCGCGCAGGATCAATTCTTCGATCTGCGTCGGGAACAGGTTGACCCCGCGCAGGATGATCATGTCGTCGGTGCGACCGGTGATCTTCTCGATGCGCCGCATCGGCCGGGCCGTTCCGGGCAGCAACCGGGTCAGATCCCGGGTGCGGTA
>JALZBL010000244.1 GCA_030947395.1 Actinomycetota bacterium
CAACTAGTGCTCGGACGGCGTGTCGGAGCCGCCACCCTCGCCGGCGTGGCCGCGGTACTGGTCGCCGGGTGCACATCCGCTTCAACCCCGTCGGCCGGCTCGAGCCCGTCGGCGGGTGGATCGTCCGCGTCGGCCACCTCGTCGACCCCGTCGGCCACCGGACCTTCGACCGGTGTGTCCTCGACCACCGTTGCCTCGCCGTCCGGATCAGCGACGCTCGCCCCCACGGGGTCCTCGACCCCCCGAGCGAGCGCGCCTTCGAGCCGGCCGACGGCCACGCGGCCGGGCCCTCGCTCCTCTGCGCCCTCGAGCGGCAATGCGGCGAGCTACGAGCCCCGGTGTGTCTCCGGCGCACTGCGCCTCACCGCCTTGCGCGGGTCCGGGGCGCTGGGCCAGCAATTCGCGACCATCGTGCTGACCAATACCGGCCAGATCTCGTGCTGGCTGGTCGGCTACCCGGCGGTCCGGTTGCGAGCCAAGGGCACCTACCTAGGCGCGCCGGCGGCGCCGGCAAGGTCGAACCGTCCGGTCCTGAAGTTGGCGCCGGTAAGCCGAGCCGAGGCGCGCCTGCACGGCCCCACCACCTGCAACGCCGCGCTCTCGGACACCGTACGGATCAGCGCCCCGGGCCAGTCGGCCTTCACCGACGTCGCCCTGGTCATGCGCGGTTGCGCATTGATCATCGACGCCTTCACGGCGTCGCGCACCGGTTGACCGGTTCTCTCGAAGGGGGTGCGGTCGAACGGGCCGGGCCTTTCGCCGGTCTGGTGGCCGGTGCGGTTGGATCAGGGGCATGGAGGAGCGCTACCGGCGCGAGGAGACCGCGGCCGAACGGATCGACCGCAACTACGCCGAGCAGTTGCAGGAGCTTCGGGTCGTGGAGACCGGCGTGCAGATCCTGTTCGCCTTCCTGCTCGGCATCGCCTTCCAGCAACGCTTCACCCAGACCGACGGCTTCCAGCGCGCGGTCTTCGTCGTCACCTTGCTGGCCTCAGCGCTGTCCATCGCCATCCTGGTCGCGCCGGTCGCTCTGCACCGGTTCACCTTCCACGCCGGCCGAAAGGACGAGCTGGTCGCGCGGACCAACACCTACGCGATCGCCGGACTGGCCGCGCTGGCGCTGTCGATCTGCGGAGCCGTGCTGCTGGTGTGCGACTGGGTGGTCAACCGGCCATTCGCCGTGGCGGTGACCGCGGTGCTGGCGCTGGTGCTCGGCGCGCTGTGGTTCGCCGTGCCGCACCGGCGGGGCCGCGCGATCGGCGACCAGCTCGACCGGTGATCGCGTCGATGCGCGTGTGCGCGACGATGGAGCGCGTCTGAGGGACCGCCGAACCGCAGGAGGGGCAGCAATGGCGCTGACCATCGCCGATATCGACCAGTTGCACGCCGACAATCAACGCTGTGCCGAGGTCGCCGGCCTCGTGTACGTCGTCGCCGACGCCCCGGGGCTGCGGCGCAAGCGGGCCGGCACCAACTTTCGTTACCTGGACGACAAGCGGGCGCCGCTGAGCAGCACCGAGGTCAAGGCGCGGATCACCGAGATGGCCATCCCGCCCGCGTGGCGCAAGGTCTGGATCTGCCCCAACGAGGACGGCCACCTCCTGGCCACGGGCCAAGACGATCGCGGTCGCAAGCAGTACATCTACCACCCGCGGTGGCGGGCCGTGCGCGACCTGCTCAACTTCTATCGCCTCGTCCTGTTCGCCGCGCACCTGCCCGAGATCCGCGCCCACACCGAGGCCCAGCTGCGCCGGCGCGGCTATGACCGCGATCAGGTCATGGCGGCGATGATCCGCATCATCGACCTGACGTTCATCCGCATCGGTAACGAGCGCTACGCCGAGGAGAACAACAGCTTCGGGCTCTCGACGCTCACCCGAAAGCACGTTCGGGTCAACGGGTCGACCGTGACGTTCACCTTCCCGGCCAAGTCCGGCCAGGCCTCGAAGGTCCAGATCACCGACCGGGGTGTCGCCCGCGTGGTGAAGCGGTTAGGCGCGCAGCGGACCAAGCGCCTGTTCACGGTGGATGGACGGCGCATCCGGTCGGGCGAGGTCAACGACCTGCTGCTCGCGCTCACCGGCGAACACCTGACGGCCAAGAACTTCCGCACCTGGGGCGGCACGCTGGCCGCGTTCGTCTACCTGCGTGACCGCCTCGACAGCTCGCGCCCCGTCGCGAAGATTGCGGTCGAGGCGGTCGACGAGGCCGCCGAAGTGCTGGGCAACACGCGCACCGTCGCCCGCGCCCACTACGTCCACCCGCACCTGCTCGAGACCTTCGCCGGGCACACGTTCGCCGATTACCTCGCCGACGCGACTCCGACCCGCACCAAGGGGCTGACCAAGGACGAGCGCCAGCTCGTCGCCTTCCTGACCGTGCTCTTCGACCGCGAGTTCTCGCTGCTGACCAGAGGCTCGGCCTGAGCGGCTCAGGACGATCTAGCCCGGACGCCGTGGTGGCGACCGCCCGGTGCGGGTCCGACAGGGCGTGAGCCGACCGGACAGTAGGCTGGGCCCAGACGGCGGTGGGGCTCGCCGACAACCGCAGTGGCCGCAGATCCGGACCGCCGCCAACAGTCCCTACCTCGAGTTCGATGGAGGTGGCTGTGGTGCCCGGTTGTGACGAGTGCGGCCCGGCCGGGCCGGCATGAATCGACCGCAGATGGGATCGGCCGAGGTTGTCGATCCAGACGTCGATCCCGACGCCACCCGGCCGCGGCGCGAGACCAGGCCACCGCAGTGGGATCTGATCCTCGCGACGGGCGTCGGCGGAGTCATCGGCGCCGAAGCCCGTTACGGAGTGAGCCGGGTCATCGGGCACGGCGCGAACCAGTTCCCGTGGTCGACGGTGCTCGTCAACGTCTCGGGTTGCCTGCTGATCGGAGCTCTCATGGTGGTGCTCAGGGAGCTGACCTTCCCGCACCGGGTGGTCCGTCCCTTTCTCGGCGTCGGAATCCTCGGCGGGTACACCACGTACTCCACCTTCGCCGTCGACGTTCAGGGTCTCGTGCTAGCGCACCGCCCGGTCGTCGCGTTGGCCTACGTCGTCGTCACCGTGATCGGCTGCGCGGCGGCGGTTTGGTCGGCCACCTTCGCGGCCCAGGCCACCGGCCGCCGGATCGTCGCCGGTCGCGTCCGCCGCCGGCCAGAAGGAGCGGACCGGTGACCGACTCCCGGCTCGCCCGGCGCCTGATGATCATCGTCGATGAGGACGCGACGATCGGTCACAAGCCGGTCTACACCGAGATCCTGCGCCGGGCCCACGCCGCCGGCATGGCCGGCGCGTCGGTGTTTCGCGGGATCGAGGGTTTCGGCGCCTCGGGCCGGGTCCACACCAGCCGCATCCTCAGCCTGGCCGAAAATCTCCCTGCCCTGATCGTCATCATCGACACCGTCGAGAACGTCGACCGGTTCCTGCTGCAGCTGGAGCAACTGCAGGTCCGCGGCGTCGTTACCGTGGACGACGTGCTGCTGGCCCAACTCGGCGCACTCCCCCGGACCGCGCGCCCGTGACCGTCCTGATGATCGCCCTCGGCGCCTTCGTCGGCGCGCCCGCGCGGTACTTGACCGACCGGGCCATCCAGTCCCGTCACGAGACCGTGTTTCCGTGGGGGACGTTGACCGTCAACGTCATCGCCTCAGCTGCCCTCGGCATCCTGACCGGAGCCGAGGTGGGCGTGGACCCGGCACTGACGGCGCTTCTC
>JALZBL010000039.1 GCA_030947395.1 Actinomycetota bacterium
CACCCGCACCAGCAGCGTCCCGGTCTCGTCGGTGTCGGCCGGTCCTATCCACTCCACCGCGGTCGGTTCGGCCCCTCGACAGGTGAGCTCGGGGACCGCCGCGGTCGCCTCGGCCAGGGAACACCGGGCCAGCACGGTCGCGCTGGTCGGGGGCAGCGGGTGCAGGCGCACGATGACCTCGGCGATCAGACCGAGGCTGCCCAGCGAGCCGTGGAAGAGCTTGGTCAGGTCATAACCGGCGACGTTCTTGATGACGTGGCTGCCGCTGTGCACCACCGTGCCGTCGGCCAACACCAACGTGGCTCCGATCGCCAGATCGCGCAGGCTGCCGTACCGCAACCGACGGGGGCCGGCGTCGCCGGTAGCCAGCAGGCCCCCCAGGGTGGCCCCGCCCGCCGCGGATGGCGGGTCGAGGGCCAGCCACTGGCCGTGCTCGGCCAGCACGCTCTGCAGGCGGGTCAGCGGCATGCCGGCCTGCACGGCGGCAGTCATGTCCGCCGGGTTGTGCCTGATGACCTGCTGCAGGCCGCCGGTGCTCACCGTCAGGTCGATTGGATCGAGCGCGCCGCCCCAACCGGCCTTGGTGCCGTTGCCGGCGAACCGCACGGTGGCGCGGTCGCCGATTCCGTCGCGCAGGGCGGTGCTCGCGGCGGCCACGTCGGCCGGGGCGACCAGCCGGCCGCCGGTGCTCGGGCCGGGCTCGGCGGCGGGGCGGGAACGCACCCGGCGGCGGGTGTCGGCGTGCGTGGCGTCGGCGTGCGTGGTGTCGGCCATCGGAACCTCAACCGCGGCCGATGACGCCGGCGGATTCGAGCGGATGCGGTCGGTAAGGACCGGACTGCTCGCCGCACAGCCGCGGGGTGGGAAAGATCTTGCCGGGGTTACAGATGCCAGCGGGGTCGAACCCGTCGCGTACCCGTTTCATGACGGCCAGGTCGTCGGGGGAGAACATCTTGGGCATTGAACAGGCTTTGTCCGCCCCGATTCCGTGTTCGCCACTCAGGGAGCCACCGAGGCTGACGCACAGCTCGGCGATCGCGCTGGCGACGTGCTCGGCCCGGGCGGCTTCACCGCTGCGGCGGGAGTCGTAGAGAACCAGGGGATGCAGGTTTCCGTCGCCGGCGTGGAAGACATTGGCCACGCGCAGGCCCGCCTCATCGGCCATTTCGCTGATCCGCGTCAGTACCGCACCGACCTTGGTGCGGGGGATGACGCCGTCCTGGACGAAGTAGTCCGGGCTGATGCGGCCCATCGCCGCGAACGCGGACTTGCGACCCTTCCAGACCAGCGCTCGTTCCTCGGCCGTGGCGGGGACGCGAATTGCGGTCGCGCCGTTGGTCCGGCAGACCTCTCGCGCGATGTCGAAGTCGGTCGCGCATTCGGTGTCGAACCCGTCGACCTCGACGATCAGTGCCGCCGCGGCGTCGAGGGAGAAGCCGGCCCCGGTGGCCTTCTCGCAGGCCTCGAGGGCCAGCTGGTCGAGCATCTCCACGGCCGCCGGGATGATGCCGGCCGCCACCAGTCCGCTGACCGCGTCCGCGGCATTCTCGGCCGAGGGGAAGTCGACCACCATGGTCCGCACGGACTCGGGGCGAGGCAGCAACCGCACGATCACCTCGGTGACGATGCCGAGCGTGCCCTCGGAGCCGACTACGACGCCCAGCAGGTCCGGCCCGACGGGGTCGGCGGAGTCCCCGCCCAGGGTGACGACCGATCCGTCGGGTATCACCAGGGTCACGCCGAGGACGTGGTTGGTGGTGAATCCGTACTTCAGGCAGTGGGCGCCGCCGCTGTTCTCGGCGACGTTGCCGCCGACCGTGCACACGATCTGGCTCGACGGATCCGGCGCGAAGTAGAGACCGTGCGGCGCGGCCCGGCGTGAGATGTCAGCGTTGGTCACTCCCGGCTGCACCGTCGCCCGCTGGTTGAGCGCGTCGATCGCGATCACGGTCCGCATCCGGGCCAGACCGATCACGATGCCCTCGGCCACGGGCAGGGCGCCCCCGGAAAGGCCCGTGCCGGCGCCCCGGGCGACGAACGGCAGGCGTTCCCGGGCGCACAGCGCCACTGCGGCGGCAACCTGTTCGGTCGTCTCGGGTAGGACGACCAGGGCCGGCGTGACGCGGTAACCGGTCAAGCCGTCGCATTCATAGGTACGCAGTTGAGCCGGCTCGCTGATCACCGCCCGCTCGCCCAGCCGAGCGACGAACTCGGCCCGCAGTCCCGACCGGAGCAGCCGTGACGGGTGCAGTCCCGGCCGGTGCGGTTCGAGGGCCACGTCGCCGCCCATCGCCCACCCCTCTCGACCGCACCGTTTCGTATCGCGATATCGAACTCTCGTGTGGCGGAAGACTATGGAGAGACGCCCGTCACGTCAAGGGCCGCACTCCCGAGCGGTAACCCGCCGGTCGCGGATCGGCAACAGACCCGAAGTCTCACCGGGCGAAGGCGGGCCGACCGCCTGGCCTGGTCTGCCCCCGGACGCGCTCGGATCAGGAGGTCGTCGGGGCGACGATCTCGCGGCGCAACTCGTTGCCCAGTTCCTTGGCGATGCGGTGCAGCACCGGCACGATTTCGGGTACCCGTTGCTCGGTCAGGCGACTGGACGGCCCGGACACCGAGATGGCGACGTTGCCCGGAGCACCGTCGACGCTGACCGCCACGCAGCGCACGCCCAGTTCCTGCTCGCCGTAGTCGACGGCGTAGCCGCGCTCGCGGATGCGGTCCAGTTCGACGATGAGCTGGCTGGCCGTCGTGATGGTGTGTTCGGTCTGGGCGGGCAGTCCCGTCCGGCGCAGGATCTGGTGCACTTCATTGTCGCTCAGCCGGGACAGCAGGACCTTCCCGACGCCGGTGCAGTGGGGCATAACCCGGCGCCCAACCTCGGTGAACATCCGAACCACGTGCGCCGACGGTGCCTGCGCGACGTAGACCGCGGCGTCACCCTCGAGCATGGCCAGGTTCGCCGTCTCGCCGACCTCGTCGACCAGCTGGCTCAAGTGCGGCGTGGCCCACACGCCCAGCGCGCGGCTGGCCGCATCTCCCAGGCGGATCAGGCGCCCCCCGAGCGCATACCGACGCGACGGCGCCTGCCGGACGTAACCGCTGCTGGTCAGCGAACGCAATAGCCGGTGGATGGTCGGCAGCGGCAGGCCGGTGCTCGCGGCGAGCTGGGACAGGCTCAGCGAGCCGCCGGCGTCGGCGAGACACTCCAGCAGGTCGAAGGCACGGTTCAGCGACTGGACGCTGCCACCGTCCTGGGTGCCGGCCACTGAGTCACTCCCTGCCCGCGGGCGCTGGTAAGCACGGTGCTCACCGGTTGCGTGGCGCCGTCCAGTATCCCCCTTGCCGGGCCGCGAGCCCGGGCGTCGGCCGCCGTGGTTGACGAGTCGGTGGCGAAGTCGGTAGTTTCCGCTTCTTAGAATACCGATTCCATATTGCAGAAGGTGGTCCGAGTGCCCGCTCTGCCGTACCTGGTGAACTGTTCGATCCTGTTCACCGAATTGCCGGTGCTCGATCGCCCGGCGGCGGCTCGAGCGGCTGGCTTCGAGGCGGTGGAGTTCTGGTGGCCGTTCGCGCAGTCGGTGCCGGCATCGGAGGACGTCGATGCCTTCGTCGGCGCGGTACATGACGCCGGGGTGCAACTGATCGGGCTGAACTTCGCGGCCGGGGACATGGCGGCCGGGGACCGCGGGCTGGTGTCCTGGCCGGACCGGCAGGAGGAGTTCCTGGCGAACGTCGACATTGCCGTCGACATCGGGCAGCGGCTCGGGGTGCAGGCGTTCAACGCGCTCTACGGCAACCGGCTCGACGACGTCGAGCCCGGTGAGCAGGACGCAATCGGCGCGGAGAACCTGGCCAGGGCGGCGCGCGCCGCCGACACCATCGGTGCCCTCGTGCTGGTCGAGCCGGTCAGCGGTGCGCCGCGCTACCCGTTGCTCACCGCCGCCGACGTCCTCGCGGTCATCGACCGGACCGAACGCGCGCACGACGTGTCCAACCTGCGACTGCTGGCCGACCTGTACCACCTCACCGTGAATGGCGACGACGTCGAGTCGGTACTGACCACGCAGGCGAGCCGGATCGGGCACGTGCAGGTCGCCGACGCGCCCGGGCGGCATGAACCGGGCACCGGGACGATCCCGATTCAGCACTACCTCGATGTCCTGGCCGAGGCCGGCTTCGCCGGGTGGGTCGGCCTCGAGTACACCCCGAGCACCAACACCCAGGCCAGCTTCGAGTGGCTACCCACCGCACACCGCTCGGCGGGGTCATGACCCGGCACGGGCGGCACGGGCGGCCCGGTCCCGCCACCCCGTCGCCGAGCGGCGCATCTACCAATCACCTGGAGTCAGGATGACCACGATCGCGTTCATCGGCCTGGGCATCATGGGCGCCCCGATGGCCAAGAACCTGCTCGGCGCCGGCCATGACGTGATCGGCTACAACCCGAGCCGGCCTGCGCTCGACCGGCTCATCGCCGCCGGCGGCCGCGCCGCGGGGAGCATCGCCGAGGCAGTGACCGAGGCCGATGTGGTGATCACCATGGTTCCGGACAGCCCTGACGTCGAAGCGGTCGCCCTGGGCCCGGACGGCATCTACGCCCACGCCAAGCCGGGCACCCTGCACATCGACTGCTCCTCCATCCGCCCCGACGTCGCCGTGCGGGTGGCCCAGGCGGGCACCGAGGCCGGGCTCTCGGTGATCGACGCGCCGGTCAGCGGTGGCGAGACCGGCGCCGTCGCCGCGACATTGTCGATCATGGTGGGCGGCGAGGCGGCCGACGTCGAGCGCGCCCGTCCCGTCCTGCAGGCCCTCGGCAAGACCGTCGTCCACGTTGGTTCGCCCGGCTCGGGCCAGACCGTGAAGGCCGCCAACCAGCTGCTGGTCGCCGGCACCATTGAACTGGTCGCCGAGGCCATCGTGTTCCTCGAAGCCCACGGCGTCGACACCGCCGCCGCGGTCGCCGTGCTGGCCGGCGGCCTAGCCGGGAACGCCATCCTCGATCGCAAGGCGGAGGGCATGCTGCGGCGCGACTTCACGCCCGGCTTCCGCATCGACCTGCACCACAAGGACATGGGCATCGTCACCTCCTCCGCCCGCGCCGCCGGAGTGGCCCTCCCCCTCGGTGACCACGTCGCCGGGCTGATCGGATCCCTGCGGGCCCAAGGTCACGGAGACCTCGACCACGGCGCGCTGCTCATGCTCGTGCAACAACTCTCCGGCCGCACCGCGGCTGACGAAGGAGCCTGACCATGCCTCGTATGCGCGCCATCGACGCGGCGGTCGCCATCCTGGAGAAGGAGGGGATCACCGCCACGTTCGGAGTACCCGGCGCGGCAATCAACCCGTTCTACTCGGCGATGCGCAAGAACGGTCACCTCCGCCACTACCTCGGCCGGCACGTCGAAGGCGCGGTGCACATGGCCGAGGGCTACTCCCGCGCGAAGGCCGGCAACATCGGCGTCTGCCTGGGGACGAGCGGCCCCGGCGCTACGGACATGATCACCGGCCTCTACTCGGCGTGGGGCGACTCCGTCCCGCTGCTGTGCATCACTGGGCAGGCGCCGGTCGCCAAGCTGCACAAGGAAGACTTCCAGGCCGTCGATATCGCGGCGATCGCTGCCCCGGTCACCAAGCTCGCGATGACCGTGATGGAACCGGCGCAGCTGCCCGGAGCGGTGCAGCGAGCATTCCACGTGATGCGCTCCGGCCGGCCGGGTCCCGTACTGCTGGACCTGCCGATCGACGTCCAGCTGGCCGAGATCGACTTCGACATCGACACCTACGAGCCGCTGCCGGTGAGCAAACCGGCTGCTACCCGCGAGCAGGCCGAGAAGGTACTGGACCTGCTCGCGGCGGCGCAGCGCCCGCTGATCGTGGCCGGCGGCGGCATCATCAACGCCGACGGGGCCGCCGAGCTGGTGGAACTGGCCGAATTGCTGAACGTCCCGGTGATTCCCACGCTGATGGCCTGGGGGGTCATCCCGGACGACCACGATCTGATGGCCGGCATGGCCGGACTACAGACCGCGCACCGCTACGGCAACGCCACTCTGCTGGCGGCGGACTTCGTGCTGGGCATCGGCAACCGCTGGGCCAACCGGCACACCGGCGGCCTCGACGTGTACCGGGCGGGGCGCACATTCGTGCACATCGACATCGAGCCCACCCAGATCGGGCGCATCTTCACGCCCGACTACGCCGTCGTCTCCGACGCCAAGGCCGCCCTGCAGCGACTAGGCGAGGTCGGGCGGCAGCGGGCGGCGGCCGGCTCGCTGCCTGACCGGCAGGAATGGGTAGCGTCCTGTCTCGAGCGCAAGCGCACCCTGCACCGCCGCACCGACTTCGCCAATGTCCCGATCAAACCGCAGCGGGTCTACCGGGAGATGAACCGGGTCTTCGGCAAGGACGTCCGTTACGTCAGCAACATCGGCCTGTCCCAGATCGCCGGTGCGCAGTTCCTGCACGTCTACCGACCCCGCGGCTGGATCGACGCTGGGCAGGCCGGCCCGCTCGGCTGGACCGTTCCGGCGGCCCTCGGGGTGTGCGTGGCCGACCCCGACTCCACCGTCGTCGGTGTCTCGGGTGACTACGACTTCCAGTTCCTCGTCGAGCAACTGGCGACCGGGGCGCAGTTCAAGCTGCCGTTCATCCATCTGCTGGTGAACAACTCCTACCTCGGCCTGATCCGCCAGGCCCAGCGCACGTTCGACATGGACTACTGCGTGCAGCTCGCCTTCGACAACGTCAACTCTCCCGAGCTCGGCGAGTACGGCGTCGACCACGTCAAGGTCGCCGAGGGCCTAGGTTGCAAGGCGATTCGCGTGCGGGAGCCCGACGACCTGCCGGATGCCCTGGAGCAGGCGCAGAAGCTGATGGCCGAGTTCCGGGTACCGGTGGTGGTGGAGGTCATCCTGGAACGGATCACCAACATCGCCATGGGCACCGAGCTGGACAACGTGACCGAGTTCGAAGACCTCGCGTCCTTCGACGATGCCGGCGCCGACGGACGGCCGGGCACCAGCGACCAACCGGCCCCGGCCAGCGCCTCGCCGTCGTCGGGATGAGTAAGCCGAGGGGCCGATCGCGACCGCCTAACCCGCCGCCGAGTCCACGACGGTGACGCTCGGCACGTGGCGCACCGGGAAGTTGACCGAGTTGGCGATGAAACAGAGCCGGTGCGCCTGATCATGGACGTCGTCGCAGTGCGCGGCCATGTCGGCGCTGAGCACGGCGACGTCGGGTCGCAACACCACCTCGCTGAGACGACCTCCGCCGTCAGGTGTCTCCTCCATGATCCCGCTGGCATGATCGGAGTACGCGACGACGACTACGCCGGCCATGGCCGCTCGATGCAGGAACTGCAGCAGGTGGCACGCGGACAGGGAAGCCACCAGCAGCTCCTCCGGATTCCAACGGCTCCGGTCGCCCCGAAAGGATGCGTCCGAGGATCCCGCGATCGCCGGCTTGTCCCCCGACCCGGTAACCACGTGAGCACGGTCGTAGGAGCGATAGCTCGACGTGCCCGTCCCGGTGTTACCGGTCCACTCGAGGTCGGTGGCGTAGCGGTGTATCCGAGCCGGCACGGTGTCCTCCACATCTGAGCCTTGCCGCCGCCGCTCGACACGTTCGGCCGGCCGGCTGGCTGGCTGGCTGGCTGGCTTCAGGTCAAGCCGGTTCGGCAAAGAGTCGCTGCCCCGGCAGAAACCGATCTTGTCCTCGCGCGGAGCGTGCGGCGTTCAGGGCGCCGACGGACTCGAACAGTTGGGCCGGCGCGCCTCCCCGGCCGGCTGAGGGCAAACGTCCGGGTCATGACCCGAGTCTCCCGCGGCGCCGGGACCATCGACGCAGTGGCCCGGCGACCGTGCCGCGCTGATCCGCCGCCTAGCATTCGAACCGTGGCCGACGACCCGTTCGCCGACGTGATCGCGGCGAATGCCGCCTACGCCGCAGACTTCGGCCTCGCCGGCCTCGAGCCCCGCGCGGCCAAAAGTATCGCGGTGCTCACCTGCATGGACTCGCGGATCGAACCCCTGGCCATGCTCGGCCTCGCCCCGGGGGACGCGAAGATCCTGCGCAACGCCGGCGGGCGGGTGACCGATGACGTGCTCCGCACGCTGGTCGTGGCCCGTTATCTGCTCGGCGTGGACCGCGTGCTCGTGGTGGCCCACACCCGGTGCCGAATGGCCGGCGGCACCGAGCAGGACGTGCACGCCGCGGTGCGGGCCGCCGGAGGCCCCGACACGCGCAGCATCCCGTTCCTTGTTGCCGAGGATCAGCTGCAGGCCTTGCGGGCCGACGTGCAGCGGATGCGGTCCTGGCCCTACCTGACCGACGTAACCGTGGGTGGGTTCCTCTACGACGTCGACACCGGGCGACTGTCGCGGATCGGTTGACCCCCGCCGCCGGCGTTGACGACCGCTTCGGGTGGCTCAGGCGCCGCCGGCGGTGACGATCGCGTCGGTGAGGAAACCGGCGAGCAACCCGATGAGGAGTCCGTAGGCCACCAGGTCAGCTCGTTTGGCCCGGGCGGCGATGCCGAGGAGTTGGGCGATGACGTAGACGATCGAGCCGGCGGCGAGGGTGAGGAAGACCACGCTGACCGCCGGGGAGGTGAAGTTGTGGCCGACCGCGGTGCCGACGATGGTCGGTCCGCCGCCGATTGCGGCTAACCCGAGCAGGAGGGGCCAGCCGGGGCGATTGTCCGTGCCGTCGATGTCGTGATCCGCCGCGAGCGGGGCGACGATACCGAAGCCTTCGGTGGCGTTGTGCAACGCGAAACCGATGACCAGCACGGTGGCCAGCGTGATCTCGCTGCTGGCCGCGGCCTGACCTATCGCCAGACCCTCGGCGAAGTTGTGCAGGCCGATCCCGACGGCGATCAGCAACGCCAGCCGGCGCGACGGCGACATCGACACCAGCCGGCCGGGCCGAACGGGACGTTCGGTCACCGCCATGGCGCCGGGGCCGCCTCGACCGGTGTTGCGGGTGGCTCGCGCCATGTAGCGGTCGTAGGCGACGAGGCTCAGCAGGCCTACCGCCAGTCCGCCGACGAAGAGGACGCCGTAGCCGAACACCGGGCCGAGGCTGGCGTGGTCGGCGTGATGGGCGACGATCGCGGCGTCAAGGGGCTCCCATGCCGCAGCGAAAACGTCCCACATCAGGAACAGCAAGACACCGACGGCGATCGAGTTGAGCATGAGCCGTAGGCGCGGCGCCGGCCGTCGAAGGCGGCCCACCGGCAGCCCGAGGACGATCGTGACGCCGGCAATCGTTCCGAGCAGAACGGTAGGGAAGAAGTTCACGGGTTCTCCTTGTCGCACGCGTTGTCTCAGCACCGGTCGACGCACGCAAGGATAGGCATACCTAACCTGGCGCGGTCAAGCCGGCCGCTCGCAGGAACCGGCCACAGCCGGCTTGGGCGGCCGGGTGTCGCGCCGCCACGGTTACCACCCCGAACGAACACCGGTTGCGCGACCCCCGCCGTGGACCACCCGCCGGGTGGGCTTTGGCCTGGTTGACGGG
>JALZBL010000001.1:0-5331 GCA_030947395.1 Actinomycetota bacterium
GCCCCCGCGCCCGCCGCCGGGATCGCCAGCCGTCACCGGGTGCCGCCGAGCTACCACAATCCGCTGGTCCTGCGCCTGCCCGGCCGCCAGCGGGCCGAGAGCTGCGCCGACCCGTTCGCCTTCCACGGGCGGGGTCGCGATCGCAACTGGTACCTGTACTGCACGTCCGACGCGCTGACCTCGACCGAGCGGGATGCCTCCGGGGCGCTGGTGATCCACAACGTGCCGATGTTCCGCTCCCGCGACCTGACCCATTGGACCTACGGCGGGGACGCCCTGCCGGCCAAGCCGTCCTGGGTCGCACCGTCTGGGGGCCTGTGGGCGCCGGACGTCGTCTACCACAACGGCCGCTACCTGCTCTACTACACCGCCTCGGACACCGTCCTGCCCGGCGGTGGTTCGGCGATCGGTGTGGCCACCAGCCCCGGTCCGCTCGGTCCCTGGACCGACACCGGCCGCCCGGCGATCGCGCCGGAGGACATACCGTCCGCGCCGGGTTCCCGACGCTGGGTCTTCGATCCCGAGGTCATCACCGCCGGCGGCCGCAGCTACATCTACTACGGCAGTTACTTCGGCGGAGTCTCGGTGCGCCGGCTGGCGGCCGACGGCCTGACCTCCGACCCGTCCTCGGAGCGCCAGATCGCGATCGACAACCGCTACGAGGGCACCTTCATCCTCCGCCACGGCGGCTGGTACTACTTCATGGGGTCGGCGACGAACTGCTGCAACGGTCCGCTGACCGGCTACGCGGTGTTCACGGCGCGCTCGCGCTCACCGCTGGGTCCGTTCCGCGACCGGGACGGCGTCTCGATCTTGAACAGCCGGGTTGGCGGCACGCCGGTGCTGACCCAGAACGGCAATCGCTGGGTCGGCACTGGGCACAACGCCGTCGTCACCGACTACTCGGGTCAGGACTGGATCGTCTATCACGCGGTCGACCGCACCGATCCCTACTACGCCGGCACGGTAACGTACACCAAGCGGCCCGCGCTGATCGACCCGCTGGACTGGCGGCACGGCTGGCCGACGGTGCGCGGTGGGCGAGGGCCCTCCGACCAGCCGATGCCCGGTCCGGCCGCCCAACCCGGTCAGCGCACCGCGTACCGGCCGCACTTCGAGCCGGCGCTGCGGCCGGGGCGCCCGGTCGCGGCCCGCTCGGACACCTTCAACGGCTCGACGCTCTCGCGCCAGTGGACGTGGGTGCGCCAGCCCGATGCCTCGACGGTGCGGGTGGCCGGCGGCCAACTGCGCTGGCAGACCCAAGCCGCTGACCTGCACCCGCCGGACAACTCGTCGGCCTCCGTGCTCACCGAGCCGGCGCCGCGCGGGGACTACGTCGTCGAGACCAAGGTCGCAGTGAACGTCCCCGCCGAAGGGTGCTGCTACAACTACGTGCAGGGCGGCCTGGTGATCTACGGCGGTGACGACAACTACGTGAAGCTGGCCTCGGTGTCGATCTGGAACACGCGGCAGTCGGAGTTCGGCAAGCAGGCACCGGCCGCGGCCCCCGGCTACCCGACCTACGGCAACACGGTCGTCGGTCCGGTCGGGGCGTGGACCTACCTGCGGATCGCCCGTCAGCACGGACGCACCGAAGACCGGTACACCGCCTACACCAGCCTCGACGGGAGGCACTGGGACAAGGGTGGCACCTGGACCATGACCGCCGGATCGGCCACGAAGATCGGCCTGATCTCCATGGGCGGCGCCGGCTTCACCAGCCGCTTCGACTACGTCCGGGTGAGCGCGCTGGCCGGCTGAGGGCGCCGGCCCGCGGAGCGGGTGAGCAGAGGGGAGCACCTTGGCCGACCAGCCGCGCTGGCGGACGCCGCTGTGTCCGCGGCCGGGCGAAGACCAGGGCGACCCCTTCGTGGTCGAGGCGCCCGCCGGCGCGACCGGATCCCGCTACTACGTCTACGTTTCCGCTCCCGGATTTCCGGTGTATTCCGGCGATGATCTGCTCGATCCGAGCAGTTGGCGGCGCGTCGGTGAGTCCTATCCCGGCTTGGGCCGCGACCGGTGGTGCTGGGCGCCGTGCGTGCGATACGTGCCGACCGCGCCGCGGCCCTGGGTCATGCTCTACTCGCGGGCGGTCGGCGCCGGCGACCCGGCCGGTCACCAAGGGCACAAAATCCGCCGCGCTGACGCCCAGCAGCCGCAAGGCCCGTTCCGCGATTCCGGTGAAGTGCTCACCGCGGAGTTGGACTTCGCCATCGACCCCGACGTTCGAGTCACCCCGCACGGCCAGACACGGCTGGTGTTCGCCACCGACTTCGTCCAGGACGAGCCCTACGGCACCGGCCTGGTCGAGGCGGACATCGATTCCGAACTGCGGCGACTCTCCTCCGAGGTCCGGGTGGTCGCTCGCGGGCGGGCCGACTGGCAGGTCTACGACCCGCACCGATCGATGCCGTGGAAGCACATCCCCGGCGTGCGGTGGGACCGCGGCGACACGGTGCGCTGGACGACCGTCGAGGGACCGGCCGGATTCACCTCTCCGGACGGCCGGGCCATGGTGCTCTACAGCGGCGGCAACTTCGCCGGGCTCTACGGGCTGGGGGTGCTCGTCGAGGACCGACCCGGGAGGTGGGTGGATCTCAGCCGATCGGCCGAGGACCTGCTGCTCTCCCCTGACCCTGGCGCCGGGCTGTACGGCCCCGGGCACTGCAGCGTGCTCACCGCCCGCGGGGGCGATCGGTTCGTCTGTTACCACTTCCGGGTGCAGCCGCAGTCGCCGCGGCAGTTCACCGTTGTGCCGCTGCACTGGGATCACGCGAAGGACCGGCCCTGCCTGACGCGGGACTGACGACCCGGGTCAAGGGCTGTCGCCCATGTCGTTCATCAAGGCGCCCTTGGACAGGCCGAGACGGGTGAGCAGCTGGGCGTCCCGTTCGGTGTCGACCCGGTCGGGAAGGATGAGCGCGGCCTCGCTCAACTTGTCGAAGTGCCCGGTGCGCCGCATCACCGCAAGTACCTGGGCCCGAGAAAGTTCCGCCACAATGCCTCCTGTCGATGTGCCGTGAGACGTCACGTCACCGGTTGAGCGTGGTCGGCCGGGCGCTGCGACACAAGGCCACGACTGCCGATAACCGCGCGGCCGGCAGCCGCGAACGCTGAAGTTGATCTGACGGTTCGAGAAAGCAGCCGGGCCCGACCTGGGCGCTACTTTCTCACTTCGTCCTCGGCGTCGGCATGATCGGGCTGGGCGTGCTGATCGGCCGCCGCTACGCCGCACCGGCCACCCGGTAGACCGCCGCCCGGGAATCAGGGTTAGGCCGGAGCGCGGCGACGCCCCCCACGGGATCGCCGCGCCCCGGCTGGCTTCAGCCCGAGGCCGCCCATTCCTGGACGCGGGACGCGGGCGAGCGGTCCGGGCTCGGCCGGCGAGCGGCCAGCCGTTCCTCGGCTTCCGGCGTGGTTTCGAGCACCTCGAACCGCTCGTCATCGAGAACGGTCGTGCGGGTCGACCCGCCGGCGAAGCGGTGGCCGACCGGGCGGTGGCGAATCATCACGCAACAAGGACGTGGGTCGCGGCCGGTTCGTTACTGGTTGATCAACAACGATTCGGTAACGAAGCCGGTCAATGGATCTCGGCGGGCGGGTCCTGTCCCGCGGCGATCGAGCGCTGGGCCCAGGCGACGTCGTGCCACCTGCCGTGCTTCCAGCCGATCCGCCGGTAAGTTCCGACGGGCTCGAATCCCATCGCCCGGTGTAAGCCGACGCTGGCCTCGTTCGGCAGCGTCATGCCGGCGACCGCGGTACGAAAGCCGCGCTCAGCCAGGCGGGTGAAGAGCGCGTCGTAGAGCGCGCGACCGGCGCCGGTACGCCGCCGCCCCAGCTCGAGGTAGACGCTGACCTCACACGACCAGCGGTACGCCGGGCGCGCCTTGAACGGACCGCCGTAGGCGTAACCGACGATCCTCCGCTCGGTCTCGAGCACGACCCAGGCGTGCGTACGCATGGCGTCGGCGATGCGCTGGGCCATCTCTGCCGGCGAGGGTGGGTCGTTCTCGAAGGTGACCGCGGTGTCGGTGACGTAGGGACCGTAGATCGCGGCGCACGCCCCGGCGTCACGCTCGGATCCCTCGCGCACGGTCGAGCCGGCACCATTCATGGCCAGGATGGTAACGACGAGCGGCATACCGGGTCTTGGCAAACCTGGCCTGATCTTGACCACTGCTGCGGTGAGGCTCGGTCCGCGAAAACCCGTCCTCGGCACCCCTGTGCTCCCCCACCCAGCCGGGCTGGACAACCGGGCCGGGCTGCACAAGCACCGGTTCGTCGAGACTTCAGCTTTGGTCGACGATCAGGACGTCGAGGGTGCGCGGTCCGTGCACGCCCTCCACCCGTTGCAACTCGATGTCGCTCGTAGCGCTGGGCCCGCTGATCCAGGTCAACGGTCGGCGCGGATCGAGCGCGGCTACCGCATCCGGGACCCCGGGCACGATCTGTTCGCCCCGCACGACGACGAGCAGGTAATCCGGCACCAGGCTGAGCGCGCGGATCCCCTGGCCCGGTCCCCCGTCGAGCACCAGCGTCCCGGTTTCGGCCACCGCGGTGGCGCACAGGCTGACCGTGCCGTCAATGCCCTCCAGATCGGCGATGCTCACCTGGGAGCCGAAGCGCTGCCGGGCGACGACGGAGGTCAGCCACGGCGCCGGGAATCCGTCCGGAACGACCACCTGGGCCAGCCCGCGGGCGGCCAGCCGCGCGGCCAACCCGACCGGCACGTCGGCGGCCGAAGCGCGCAGGACGTGGGCCCGGTAGTCGACCAGCCGATCGGTGAAGCGGGCGATCAGGTCGGGCTCGCCCGTCCCGCGCTGCGCGGTCCCGGCCCGACGGTAGCCGCGGGTGATCGGCTCGCCCGGGTCAAATCCGGGGCCGAGGGCGGTCCTGATCCGGTCGAGCACGTCCGCGCGGGCGGAGTTCACCGGGGCGCCCCGATCGGGGGTGCGCTGCTTCGCCGGCCGGACGTTCATCGGGGGCCCGGCCGGTCGGCGCGGGCGCTCCACCAGTCCCGAAAGGTCTGCGCCGGTGGTGAGGGGAGATCGCGGGCACGGATCCACCCGGCCAGCGGGGGCGGCAACCACCGGCGTCCGCGCACCCATCGACCCGCGCGGGCCGCCCGCAACGCCCGGGTCCACCGCCGCGAATCGCGCATGGTCCACGCCGCAGCAGCCATCGCCGCCCGCTCCGGGCCCGGAACCGCGTGCCGCTTGGCTTGGGTCGCCTCGGCCCGCAGGTGCACCAGCATCGACGGTATGTCGATCGCCACCGGGCAGGCGTCGAAGCAGGCCCCGCACAGCGTCGACGCGAACGGCAGGGTGGCAT
>JALZBL010000001.1:5341-21374 GCA_030947395.1 Actinomycetota bacterium
GCATTGTCGGCCACGCCGGTCAGCTGCGGGGAGAGCACCGCACCGATGGGGCCCGGGTAGACCGAGCCGTAGGCGTGCCCTCCGGTGCGCTCGTAGACCGGGCAGACGTTGAGGCAGGCCGAGCAGCGGATGCAGCGCAGTGCGCTGCGGCCCCGCTCGTCGGCCAGGGTGGCGGTCCGGCCGTTGTCCAACAGGACGAGATGGAACTCCTGCGGGCCGTCCCCGGGATAGACGCCGGTCCACATCGAGGTGTACGGGTTCATCCGTTCGCCGGTGGACGAGCGGGGCAGAAGCTGCAGGAAGACCTCCAGATCGGCGAAGGTCGGCACCAGCTTCTCGATCCCCATCACCGTGATGAGCGTCTGAGGCAACGTCAGGCACATCCGCCCATTGCCCTCGCTCTCGACGACGGCCAGCGTGCCGGTCTCGGCCACGGCGAAGTTGGCCCCACTGATCGCGACGCGCGCGGTCAGGAACTTGCGCCGCAGGTACGTGCGCGCGGCCTCGGCCAACACCGCCGGGTCGTCGCTGAGGGCGGGATCGACGTCGGTCATCTCGCGCAGGAAGATCTCACGGATCTCGGAGCGGTTGCGGTGGATGGCCGGTACCAGGATGTGGCTGGGGCGGTCGTCGGCCAGCTGGACGATGAGCTCGGCCAGGTCGGTCTCCAGGGCGCAGATGCCGGCGTCGGCCAGGGCCTCGTTGAGCCCGATCTCCTGGGTCGCCATGGATTTGACCTTGACGACCTCGCCGGCCCCGGTGGCCTGGACGAGGTCGGTGACGATCCGGTTCGCCTCGATCGCGTCCCGCGCCCAGTGCACCACGCCGCCGCGGGCGGTGACCCCCGCCTCCAGCTGAACGAGGTAGGTGTCCAGGTGGGCCAGCACGTCGTCCTTGATCGCAGCGCCGGCCGCGCGCAAGGCGGCCCAGTCCGCCACCTCGGCGACCACCGCCGCTCGCTTGGCCCGGATGGTCGCCGTGGCCGCGCCGACGTTGCGGCGCAGCTGAGCGTCGGCCACCGCCCGAGCCGCCGCCTGCGGAAACGACCGGTCGCCGCGCAGGTGGCCGACGCCGGGCGGAGCGGTCGGCAGTCCGAGGAACGTCACCCCGGCACCTCCGTGGGGTCGTCGGGTCGGGGGCGGTCGAGCCGACGCGCTCGGCCGGACGCCGAGTCCTCGGCCGCGAGGATTTCGGCCAAGTGCATCGTGCGGACGCCGGTCTGCAGCCGATCCAGCCCTCCCCCGATGTGCATGAGGCACGACGCGTCCCCGGCCGTGCACACTTCGGCCCGGGTCGCGGCCACGTGACCCATCTTGTCGGCCAGCATTGCGGTGGACACCTCGGGATTCTTCAGCGCGAACGTCCCCCCGAACCCGCAACACGACTCGGCGTCGGGTAGCGCGACCAGGTCGATCCCCCGCACCGCGCGCAGCAGGGCCAGCGGCCGGTCGCCGACGCGCAGCAGCCGCAACGAGTGACAGGTGGGGTGGTACGTCACCCGGTGCGGGAAGTAGGCGCCGACGTCCGTGATGTCCAGCACGTCGACCAGGAACTGGGACAGCTCGTAGGTGTGCGCAGCCACCGCCTCGGCCCGGCGGGCGAGCGCCTCGTCGCCGTAACGGCGGGCCACGTCCGCGTGCTGGTGACGGATCGAGCCGGTGCACGAGCCCGACGGCACCACGATCGCCTCGTAGCCGGTGAACGTGTCGACGTGATTGCGCACGAGGGGCAACGCCTGCTCCGGGTAACCGGTGTTGACGTGCATCTGCCCGCAGCAGGTCTGGCTCAGCGGCACCTCCACCTCGTGGCCCAGCCGTTCGAGCAGGCGCACCGTCGCCCGCCCGACTTGGGGATACAGCCCGTCGACGAGGCAGGTGACGAACAGTGCGACCTTCACCGTGCGCCGCCGCCCCGGGCTGGCGCGGCCTCGGTCGGCGCGGTCGGGGTCAGCGCGGCCGGGGTCAGCGCGGCACGGTGACCTCGGGCACCGGATGCATCGCCCGGGCGCGTCGGTACAGATCGGCCACCGACCCCATGGCCTCCTCGACCCCGATCGAGGGCGGCGAGTTCATCGTTATCTTGCGCAGGCGGCCGAGCTCGTCCGGGCGCCCCAGGATCGAGACCAGCGCTTCGACTAGGTCGGCCGCGTCGGCGACCAACACACCCTCGATCCCGTCGGCGATGAAGTCCGACAGCCCGTTGCCGCGGTAGCCGACGACCGGCAGGCCCGCGGCGCGCGCCTCGAGCGCGGCGATGCCGAAGGACTCCTGGCGTGAGGAGGCGATGAACAGGTCGGATTGGTGCAGCAGCCTTCTGACCTCGGTGGGCTCGCGGTGGCCGAGCAGCGTCACCCAGTCGGCCAGGCCGAGCCGCTCCACCTGGCGTTGCAGATCCTTGCGCCGCGGACCCCGGCCCACGATGTCGACCTTCACCTTGGTATCGGCCGATATGCGCGCGCGCACCTGGGCCAGCACGTCGATGAACTCGCCGACGTGCTTACGCTTCTTCAGCCGTCCGACGAGGATCAGCCGGATCTCCTCCGCATCGGTGGGCCGAGCGGTCTCGTCCGGCTGCCACCACTGGATGTCCACCAGGTTCGGCACGACCGAGACTTCCTTGACGTGGGACAGCGTGCGACCTACGTGGTGGGCGGCCACACTGCTCACTCCCGACCAGGCAGCACTCATTCGTCCCCACCCGAACGGCAGGGTCGCGATCCGCGTCGCGACCGCGACCTTCCACCACAGCGAGTGGACCGTGACCGCCACCGGGATCCCGCGCCGCGACGCGGCCCGGGTGACGTAGATCGCCAGCGGGGACACGACGGTGAAATGGGCGTGCACGACGTCGACCGGCGCGCGCTCCAGGACGTCAGCCACCATCCGGTAGTTGCGCCACGGAAAGGCCACGGTGAGCCAGCGGCCCCGGGCGGCCCGGGCTACGTCCAGGTCGAGGTCAGCCGGATCGGCGACCGCGGTGATCACCGTGACGTCGTGTCCTTGATCCTGCTGGCGTCGGGCCAGCGCTTCGACCTGGTGCTCGATTCCGCCGATGTCCGGCGCGAAGGAGTCAGCCGCGTGCACGATCCTCACGTCGGCCCCACGTACTTCATTCTCCGCTCCCTGGGGCGGAGCTGAGGTCGGTCGAGGACTGCAGCCGTACCGGCAAGGAGTCGACGCCGTAGACGATGGACAGGTCGCGAAACCGCAGGGCGCCTGGTTCGACGGCCAAGGTCATGTCGGGAAAGCGCCGGGTCAGCGCGCGGAACGCGACGCGCAACTCCATCCGCGCGAGTTCCGATCCGATGCAGCGGTGGAAGCCGTGCCCGAACGCGAGGTGCGGATGTCCCGTTCGATGCGGATCGAAGCGATCGGGTAGCGCGCCGAACGCCTCATCACGGTTGGCACCACTGAGCGAGCACACCACCACGTCAC
Organism: Actinomycetota bacterium; assembly: GCA_030947395.1. Lineage (GTDB taxonomy): Bacteria > Actinomycetota > Actinomycetes > Mycobacteriales > Jatrophihabitantaceae > JALZBL01. The sequence continues at coordinate 8,776 of JALZBL010000001.1, forward strand.
CGGCCTTGACCCTTCGTCCGAAGAGATCCATGTCGTGACGGGCGAACCGGGGGAACGAGATCTGCACCACGCTGAGGTAGCGCAGCAACTCCTCGACGATGCCGTCCACGGCGTCGTCGTCACGTCGGATGAGTTCGAAGGCGTCACGGTCGCGCAGCAGTACCAGCGTGCCCAGCCCGAGCATGCTGGCCGAGGTCTCGTATCCGCCGGTGAACACTCCGTCGGCCAACCCGGCGAGCTCCACGTCGTCGATCTCGTCACCGTGCTGTCGGATGAGGGCCCCGACCAGCCCGTCGCCGGGTGTGCGGCGCTGGCGATGCACGGCCTCCAGCAGGAAGTCGCGCGACTCCGACATCGCGCCGAAGGTTCCTGAGCTGCCTCCGGTTACGTCGAACCGGGCCGAACCGAGCTGCCGGAACCGCTCGCGGTCCTCGAGGGGCAAGCCGAGCAGTTCACAGATCACGAAGAAGGGAATCGGAAACGCGAACTCCGCGACGAGGTCGACCACGTTCCCGCCGGCGGCCAGGGCATCGAGGCGATCGTGGACGATCTGCTCGATCCGCGGCAGCATCCCGGCCAGCCGGCGCCGGGTGAATTCTGGGGTGAGCAGCCGGCGCAGCCGCGTGTGCTCAGGGATGTCGGTGAATCCCAACCCGCCGACGGCGTGCTCGGAAGTGCCTCCCAGCACGGCGCGGATGTCCGTGCTGTAGCTCGAGGTGTCGTCGAGCACGGCCCGCGCGGGTTCGTAGCCACTGACCAGCCAGACGTTCATGCCCAGGACCCGGCTCAGCTTGCTCACCGGTTCCGCCACGCGCTTGTCCGCCAGCGCGGGGACGGGGTCGAGGCCCTCGCGCCGCAACGGCATCCGCAGCTTCGGCGGAACGACCGACATCGCGGAAAGGCCGTGTCGCCGCCCGGCCGACGTCGACAACAGCCGGCGCCCGGCCCAACGGCGAACCGATGATGACGGTCTCAGGGTCATTCTCCAGGCGTCGGGCGGCCGGTCACCCTGCCGGCGGCGCCCGCGCGGGTGTCTTGCGGTAAACCCGCATGCTACCTACTGCCACCCTCGATGCCGCCGCGCGGTCGAGGATATGAGCTGGCGCGCCGCGGCCGGGGTAGCGGGCCGTCGCAGCCGATGTGGCGCTACCGGGTGTGCCGCGGGGCCGGCTTCGTCACCCGCGCCCCGGGCACGAGCGACGGGCGCAGCTGGCCGGACAGCCAGTCGAAGCCGACAAGTTCGAACAGGCCGAAGGTGTGGAAGTTGTGCCCGCCGCGCGCGCTCATGTTCAGTTGCACCCGTAACGGGGCGTGCGCGAGGCTCGCGAACGCGACGGCCGCTCGCTGGGTTGGTCGGTCGCCGCTGCTGCCGGTGAGCAAGACAGCCAGGTCCGGCTGAGGCCGGTGGGTTATCAACCACATCGGGTCGTTCTGGTCGCGTAGTCCGGGGTGGCTGGCGAACCACCCGCTCACGTTCCCGTCGGCGTAGGGGCTGGTGTTGCCGAGAATCGAGACCGCGGAGGCGAACAGGTCGGGGAAGCGCAGCGCGATCTTCAAGGCGCAGTAGCCGCCGGTCGAGTAGCCCATGACGGCCCAAGCGCGCCGATCCGAGGACACCCGCAGGTCAGCCACCACGGCCGCGCGCACCGCAGTAACGAGGGTGGACTCGACCTTGGGACCAGACGGGACGTCCAGGCACTCACCGTCGCGGCCACCCGGCAGGAAGTTCTGGACGGGCATGACGGCCACGAAGGGCAGCGCCCGGCCAGCGGCAATTTCGGTGTCGGCGACGTGTTGCAGGTGAAGGGGCCCGACCCAGGTCTGGGGACTGCCCGGGAAGCCGTCCAGCAGCTCGATGACCGGGAACTGGCGGCTGGCGTACTTGGCGTCGAAGTAGGCGGCCGGCAGGTACACCAGCGCGTTGTCCGTCCGGGCCAGACCCGCCTCGGTGACCGGCATCGAGACCACCGCACTACCTCCGTGATGGTGGTGCAGAGTCAGTTGCCGATCGAGTTCGGCGGTGAAGCTCGGACGCCGCTGGGCGTGGGCCGTGCTCACGGCGTCCTGATGGCCACCGACGAGTTCTGACCAGGAGTTGTAGAAGCGGTCGGTGTCGTTGAGGGCGATCGCGGCCAACGAACAGGCCGTCAGCTGGCACAGCACGACCATCGACACCCGCAAGGGCCAGCGCAGCCATCCGCGGCGGGGCACCCGGTTCCAGAGCAGCGAGACGAGCACGATCGAGGCGAGAACGAGGGCGAGAGCGGTGAAGAACGTGGCCCGACCGGTCAGCGACACGAACCGGCCTCCTCGCGCGTCCCCATTGACGGCACCCACTCCAAGCTACCGGCTGCCGGGGCTGACCCGGACGGCTTTTCAATTCCTCGCGCCGGTCCTCGGCCGCCGGTCGGCTAACATGACCGCGGCAACAGCAAATGCGTGCTCCGGGGTCGGTGAAATTCCGAACCGGCGGTGACAGTCCGCGACCCGACCGCAGCCGGCGGCCGGTTGACCTGGTGAAACTCCGGGACCGACGGTGAGAGTCCGGATGGGAGGCAGCACGCCGATGTGGTGAGGTACTGGTCACTGTCGTGGCGCCCGACCCGCTCGAGGGTGCGGACCGCTCGGCACGGATCACGTGCGGTGCCCGTCGTCCCCGGAGGACCGACGACCGGGAAGGCACCAGCCGCAATGAGCATTTTCACCACTCTCTACGACGCTCACCTGACGATCAACAGCCACCAGATCACCTGGCGGGAGATCGTCGGCAACGCCTTCGGTTTCGCCTCCGCCATCGGCGGCCTGCGGCGGCGGGTGTGGGCCTGGCCGGTCGGCATCGTCGGCAACGTGTTGCTGTTCACCGTCTTCGTCGGCACCGCCTTCAACGACCACACCACCCCACTGCTGGGTCAGGCGGGTCGCCAGCTGTTCTTCATTGCCGTGAGTGTGTACGGCTGGCGCCGTTGGCAACAGAACCGGCTCCAGAACAGCGACGCCCCGGCGGTCCGGCCGCGGTGGGCCACCGGGCCGGAGCGGCTGGCCTACATCGGCACCGCCGTGGCCGCGGTCGTCCTGCTGTTCTTCCTGTTCAGGGCCATCGGCGTGGGCTTCGACTACCCGCCGCCCACCTGGTACTACCTCGCCGACTCCTGGATCTTCGTCGGCTCCGCGCTGGCCACCTACGCAATGGCCCGCGGCTGGGTCGACTTCTGGCTGTGCTGGATCGCGGTCGACTTGGTCGGTGTCCCGGAACTCATCCACTTCAAGCTGTACCCGTCCGCGCTGCTCTACGGCGTCTACCTGCTCCTGGTGCTCTACGGCTTCTTTGCCTGGCGTCGCATCGTGATCCGGGAGAAGGTCGCGGACCCGGCCGTCGAGGCGTTCGGGGTCTGAGCCAACCACCTCCGACGCGACACCCGCTCCGGGTCTCGCTGCGTCACGACGGTGCGGACGGGACCGGGCACCCGCGGGCGACTCAGACGGGTCGGGGCGGCGGGACCGGGTCGATCCCACCCGTTGCGCCGGGCCGGCACCGCAACAGCCGGCGGCCGGCCAGCCAGATTCCCCGCCGCAGCCCGTACTGGCGCAGCGCCTGCACCGCGTAGTGCGAACACGTCGGGCTGTAGCGGCAGCAGGCGCGGCGGTTCGGGCTGATTTCAACCTGATAGAGCTCGATCGCGCTCACCAGAACGGTCAGGGTCCGGCTCCGGCCACCCGCCGGCGCCAGCGGTTCGGCCGACGCGCGCCCGGCCCGGACCGATCGACGCAGGAGGGTCGGGCCGACCAGCACCATCTGCGGGCCGCAGCCGAGCGCCTCGGCCAGGCAGCATCCGCTTTCGATCAGGCACGCATCGCGCAGGCAGGAACCGCCGCCGCCGCGCCCATAACCCCGGCCCGGCCCGAACCCCCGCCCCAACCCCCGCCCGAAACCGCCGCCGTAACCAGGGCCGTACCCCGGCGGCGGTCCGTAACCGCCACCGAAGGGGCCACCGCCGCGCCGCCGGGATCGCCATCCCCCAATGAAGACCATGACAGGGAACTTACGGCCGAACCCGGCGACCGGTAAGCGGGACCCCGCTGCGGGCCTGCGCGTGCGGTCGCGCCGGTTGTTGCCGGCCGGGCTGAGGATGAGGCACCGTCGAACTGGCAGCATGGCGAGCTGTGACCAGGACTCCGACCGAAACCACCCCTAGCGCTGCGCGCCCGGCCCGCCTGGTCGACGCGATCAGCTCCCGCGACCGCATCCTCGGAGCGCTCACCGTGCTGGTCACTGTGGCCGCCGCGTTGGCGCGCTCGCTCGGAGACGTCGCGGCGTTCATCGCGGCCGGCGCGGCGCTGGCGCTTCTCGCCGCCGGCGTTGGTCGCGCCGTCGAGGCGCTCGGCGATCGGGTCGGTCCGGCGGCGACCGGCATCCTGCAGTCCGCCCTGGGCAACCTTCCCGAGCTGCTCATCCTGGTCTTCGCACTCCGCCAGGGCCTGATCGCGGTCGTCCAAGCCACCATCGTGGGCTCGATCCTGGCCAACGTCGCCCTCGTTCTCGGCGTCGCGTTCATCGCCGGCGGCCTGCGCCACGGCACCCAGCAGTTCTCCGGCGTGGCGGCACGCGATCTCGGCCTGAGCCTGCTGCTCGCGGTCGCCGCGCTGTCCGTCCCCAGCCTGACCGCGCACCTGCACACTCCGGCCGCATCCCACGAGCGGGTGCTTTCCCAGATCGTGTCCGTGGTGCTCATCGCGGCGTTCGGGTTGTCGGTGCTGGCCGCGCTGCGGCCCCGGCGGGGCTCGGGCCGCGCCAATGCGGATGTACCGGGCGGCGACGGCGAGGACCGCAAGACCGAACCGAGCACCAACGACCGGCACGAGTCAGCCGATCGGGCCACCGTCCAATGGCCGCTGTGGCTCGCGGTCGTCGTGCTGGCCGTGACCGGCGTGCTCGCCGCACTGGTTTCGGACTGGTTCGTTCAAGCGCTCAAGCCGGCCATGGACACACTGAACATCAGCGACGCGTTCGCCGGGCTGGTCATCGTGGCGATTGCCGGCAACGCCGTGGAGAATTTCGTCGGCATCCAGCTCGCGCTCAAGAACCGATCCGAGCATGCGCTGCAGGTCGTGCTCCAGTCCCCTCTGCAGATCGCGATGGTCGTGGCCCCCGTCGTCCTCCTTCTCTCGCCACTCCTGGGCGCGGGCTCGTTCACCCTCGTGCTGCCGCCGCTGCTGCTGGCCAGCCTGCTCATCAGCGCGCTGATCGCCGTCTTCATCACCTTTGACGGCGAATCGACGTGGTACGAGGGCGTCGTCCTCGTCGCGTTGTACGGCTTGCTGGCCGCGTCGTTCTGGTGGGGCTGACGCGGTCAGGACACCGGCTTGGCCGCCTTCACGAACTCGTCGGTGAACGTCTTGGCCAGGTCGATGGACTTGCCCTTCACCGCCGGGTTGAAGGCGGAGAGAACGGCGAGACAGGTCTTCGGGCCGTCGGGGGGCATGATGCCGGTGGGGTTGAAGATGCCCTTCTCACTGTCCAGCGCCTTGGCGTAGGCGTCCTTGCCGACGCCGGCGTAGTAGTCGGCCGGCATCTTGTCCGCGATCTCGGCCCCCGAGTGACCCTGGATCCACGTCAGCGTCGATACGTAGGCGTCGACCAGCTTCTGCACCACGTCCTTGTGCGCGTCCACGTAGCTCGTGGTCATGTACAGCGACGTGGCCGGGTAGGTGCCACCGAGGGCCTGCCGCGAGCCGGCCGCGGTACGCATGTCGAGCAGGATGAACCCGAGCTTGTCCGACAGCACCTTGGACACCGTCGGTTCGGTCGTCATGCCGCAGTCGATCGCCTTCTGCTTCAGCGCGGCGATGAACGTGGTTCCGGCGCCGACGCCCCGGCGGGTCGTCTTGGCCGGGTTTATGCCGTTCTTGGTGGCCAGGTACTGGGTGAGGAAGTCGGTCGAGGACCCGGTGTCGGTGATGCCGAGTGACTTGCCGGCCCAGTCGGCCGGCGAGTTGATCTTTCCCTTGAGGTCGGTGCGGCACAGTTCGACCTCACCGGGGATTTGCAGCATCGAGACCACGGACTCGGCGGACTTGCCTTGGCCCTGCAGCGCGATGTTGTGGTCGTAGAACCCCCCGACGCCCTGCACCTGACCGGCGATCATGTTCTGGGTGGCGTCGCCGCCAGCCGGCTCGTCGATCAGCTTGACGTTCACGCCGATCTTGTCGTAGTAGCCCAGCTGCTTGGTCAGCATGTACGGCAGGTAGATCTGCTTGGACAGCCCCCCGACCATGATGGTCACCTTCGGGGCGTTGGCGGCGAGCGAACCGCTCCCCCCGGACACCGACTTGGTGTTCGACGCCTTGCTGCTGCAGCCGGCGACGGCCACCGCCGCGGCGGCGGCGAGCGCCACGGCGACGGTGATGCGTTGGTGGGACATGCCCGTTCTCCTCACTGGTCGGGTTGGCACTGATCGGATTTGGCACTGGTCGGGGTCGTCGGGTTCATGGGTGGATCAGAGTCCGGTGATGTCGACGGAGACCTGGGGCGGGCGCCAGCGCAGGAGCCGCTTCTCGAGTGCGGTGATGAGCGCTTCGGCGATGAGTGCAATCGCGCCGATGACGACCATGCCGGCCAGCACACCGTTGACCTGGAAGTTGTTCTGTGAGCTGCGGATGAGCAGGCCCATGCCCTTGTCGGCGCCGAGGAGCTCACCGACGACCGCGCCGATCAGCGCGAATCCGAAGCTGATGTGCAGGCTGGCCAGGATCCAGGTGAAGGCCGAGGGCAAGATGACCTGCCGGGTGGTCTGCCAACGCGACGCGCCCAGGATGCGGGCGTTCGACAACAGGTTGCGGTCGACCTCGCGGGTGCCCTGGAAGGCGTTGAAGAAGACGCCGAAGAAGACCAGGACGACGACCAGCACGACCTTCGACGTCAGGCCGAAACCCAGCGCGACCGTGAACAGCGAGCCCAGCACGATGCGTGGGATGGAGTTGAGCACCTTGATGAACGGTGAGAACAGGTCGGCCAGGAAGGCATTGCGCCCGAGCGCGACGCCGAGCACCACTCCCAGCACCACGCCGATGAAGAAGCCGTAGACCGCCTCCTGCAGCGTGACCGAGATCTGGTCGGCCAGCGAGCCCTGGGGCGTGCCGTCGGTCACCCAGACCTTGAGCTGGTGGTACACCCCCGACGGCTGTCCCCAAAAGAAGGGGTCGATGTGCTTGGTGCGCACCGCCACCTCCCAGCCGCCGAGCGCGACCACGACGAGTCCGAGACGGGCCAGGTTGAGCAAGATCCGTCGGCGGGTCCGGGCCGAGATGATGGCGCGCACCGGGGCCGGCGGGGCGGTCGGCGCCGCCGCTTCCGGCCGTCCCAGATCGGTGCTCACGATGCGAGCTCCGCCGTCGTGCGGGCGTACGCGGTCTGGACCTCGGAGCGCAGTGCCTCCCAGATCTCGGAGTAGAGGGACATGAACTCTGGCGTGAACCGGATCTCCTGGGCCTTGCGCGGCCGGGGGAGATCGACGGTGAAGGTTCCCTTCACCCGGCCCGGCCCGGCGGTCAGGACGACCACCTTGTCGGCCAGCGCGATGGCCTCCTCCAGATCGTGGGTGACGAAGATGACGGCGGGTCGGGTCAGCTCCCAGAGGGAGAGAAGCTCGTCGGACATGATCGAGCGGGTCTGCACGTCGAGGGCGGAGAACGGCTCGTCCATCAGCAGCACTCGGGGTTCGTTGATCAGGCTTTGCGCCAGGGCGGCGCGCTTGCGCATGCCTCCGGACAGCTGATGTGGGTAGCGGTCCTCGAAGCCGGACAAGCCCACCCGGCGCAGCCAGTCCCGGGCCGACTCGTTGGCCTCCTTGCGGGACGTGCCCCGAAACCGTGGACCGGCGGCGACGTTGTCCAGCACCGTCTTCCAGGGAAAGACCGCGTCGTTCTGGAAGACGAAACCCACCCCGGGGGTGATGCCCTTGACCGGGCGCCCATCTACCTGGACCGATCCCCCGCTCGGGCGCTCAAGACCTGAGACCAAGGTCAACGTCGTCGACTTGCCGCAGCCGGTCGGCCCGACCACGGCGCAGAACTCCCCCGCCGCGACGACGAGGTCGAGATCCTGCAGCGCCGTGTAGATGCCCCCGTTGGGGGTGGCGAACCGCTTCGTCACGGCGGCCAGCTCGATCGCGGGCAGGCCCGGCCGGTTGGTGGTCACCGTGGTCCTCCTCGCCGCCTCGTGGTGGGACATCAGACTGAGTCGGGCGAGCGGGACTGGGAATGGTTGTGCGCCTTACCCCGGCCCGGGCGCGATACTGGTGGATGGCGCAGGAAGGGCAGGTTGGGCGAACATTTCGGCGCTTTGCGAACGATTAGTTCAGCGCTGCTTCTGTTGGCCCGGCCATCGTGCTTCGATGCCCGCACACCGCGACCGCAACCCGGCGAGCCCGGATCACCGGTCGTGAACGTAGCGACGACGACGGAGGCAGGGCGATGTGGCGGCTGCGGACCCTCGCGTCGCAGATCCTGCTCGGTGTGCTCTGCGTCTTGATCGTGACGATGGCCGTCGGTGCCCTGCTCTATGTCCGCCTCAGCCGACACGACCTGGACCGCCAGTACGAGGATCGGGCCCGCGCGCAGGCCAACACCGTCGCCTCCTTCCCTGATGTCGTGCGGGCGGTCGCCGCGGGCGACCCGCGGCACGAGCTGCAACCGCTGGCGCAACGGCTGATCGGCCGAAGCGGTACCTCCTACATCGTCATCACCGATCGCACCGGGCTGCGCTTCTCCCACCCGAATCCCCGACTGATCGGGCAGCGGCTCGAAGAGCCCGTGGCGGTGCTCGACGGGCACGATCGCGTCGGCATCGACCACGGCAGCCTCGGCCGGTCGGCCAACGGCAAGGCTGCGGTCTTCGATTCCTCCGGGGCGGTGATCGGGCAGGTCTCGGTCGGCATCCTCGAGACGGAAGTGGCCACCCGGGCCCACGCGCTGGCCCGCGCCATCGCCCTGTACTCGGCCTTGGCTCTGGGCGTCGGCACCGTCGGTGCGCTACTCATGGCCCGGGCCTTCAAGCGGATGACCTTCGGTCTGGAGCTGCGCGAGATCGCCGCCCTGCTCCAGGAACGCGAGGCGATGCTGCACGGCATCCACGAAGGCGTGATCGGTTTCGACGCCCGCGGGCGGGTCCAGTTGATCAACACCGAGGCCCGTCGACTGCTCGGGATCGCTTCCCGAGCCATCGGACAACCGCTCGAGGAGCTCATCGCCCCGGGACGACTGCGCCGGGTGCTGGCCGGTGAGCTCGACGGCGCCGATCAGACCGTCATCACCGACGACGCGCTGCTGGTGGTCAACCGCAAGCCGGCGATCGTCGCCGGCCGCAACGTCGGAAGCGTCGTCACCCTTCGCGACCGGACCGAACTCGAAGGGCTGATCCGGCGTATGAACGCCGTCAGTGGCCTGACCGATGCGTTGCGCGCGCAGGAACACGAGTTCGTCAACCGCCTGCACGTCATCGCCGGCCTGCTCGACCTCGGCGAAATCGAGGAGGCCCGCAGCTACTTGTCAGTGCTCAGCCAAGACCAGTTGGCCCCGGCCGAGAACCTTCGGGCCCGCGTCGCGCCGCCGGTGGTGGCTGCCCTCCTCGTCGCCAAGCAAGCGGTCTGCACCGAAAGAGGGGTCGAGCTCAGCGTCACCTCCGACTCCTATCTCGACGCGCCCGAGGCACTGGCCCTGACCCTGATGACCATTCTCGGCAACCTGGTCGACAACGCCGTCGATTCGGTCGCCGGCCAGAACGCGCCACGTACCGTCACCGTCGAGCTCCGCAGCGACGCCGACATCGTGGTGCTGGTCACCGACAACGGCCCTGGGGTGGCCGCCGCGGACGTTGCCCGGATCTTCGCCGACGGATACTCGACCAAGCCGCCCCGCGGACAGATGCGGCGCGGCATCGGCCTGGCGCTGGTGCGGCGGCTCGTGCACCGGGCCGGAGGCACGATCGAGGTGACGCCGGGGCCGGGGGGCCGGTTCCAGGTACGGCTGCCGCTTACCCACACCGTCGATTTCGCGGGCGGAGACGCGCGCGAGCTCGTCCGAGGGGAGGCCCGCCCATGATCCGCACCCTGGTCGTCGACGACGACTTTCGGGTGGCACACATCCACGCGGCGAGCGTCAATCGGATCGAGGGCTTTGCGTGCGTAGGCGAGGCCAACTCCGCGGCCCAGGCGCGGGAGCTCGTCGCCGGTACGCAACCCGATCTGCTGCTGCTCGACATCTACCTTCCCGACGAGGACGGAATGAGCCTGCTGCGCTCGCTAGGCGCCGATCGGGAACCGCCCGACTGCATCTTCATCACCGCCGCGCGCGACCTGGACTCGGTACGGGCGGCGATGAAGCTGGGAGCCGTCTACTACCTGGTGAAGCCGTTCGGTTTCACCCAGCTGCGTGACCAGCTGGAGGCGTACCGGCGCTGGCGGGAGGAGTCCCTCGTCGGCGCCCCGGAGGAGCAGGCCGACCAGGCACGGGTCGACTCTCTCTACACGCTGCGCCACCAGTCGATTCCCGTGGCCGGTGGGGCTCGGCGCCTACCTCCGACCATGGCCAGGATCCTCGACGTCGTCCGCGAGGCGGGCCGCCCGGTGTCCGCCGCCGCGGTCGCGACCGAGCTCGGGTTGAGCCGTCCGACCGCGCAGCGCTACCTCACCGAGCTGCACCGGCGGGGGTTGGCCGAGTTGGACCTGGAATACGGCTCGGCCGGGCGGCCGGTGCATCTCTATCGCCTGAAGTGACCCCGAACTGCCGATCGGACAGAAAGATCCGCTGCGACTACTTGAGGAGTCACTGACCGTGGCCGAACGCGACTACCCGATGATGGCGGCGCAGGCCGGACGGGTGGAGCCCGCCCCCCGCCGCGTGCGGGCCACCCTGGGCGGACGGACCGTGTTCGACTCGACCCGCGCGCACTACGTCTGGGAGTGGCCCTACTACCCCCAGTACTACATCCCGATCGAGGACGTCGACGCCGACCTGCTCGTCGATGAGGATCGCGAACAGCACCTGCGCTTCGGGGCCGCCCGGCGGCACGGACTGCGCGTCGGTGACCAGCACCGCCCCGCCAGCGTGCGGGTCTACGGCTCCGACTCCCCGGCTGGCATCGCCACCGCCGCCCGCTTCGACTGGGATGCGCTCGACGCGTGGTACGAGGAGGACGAGCAGATCTTCGTCCACCCGCGCAATCCCTTCGTGCGCGTCGACGCCCTCCGGTCGAGAAGGCACCTCCGCATCGAACTCGACGGCTTGGTGCTCGGCGAGACCGACGCCCCGGTCATGGTCTTCGAAACCGGACTGCCCACCCGCTACTACCTCGATCAAACCGATGTCGCGTTCGAGCACCTCGTGCCCAGCGACACCCTGACCGCCTGCCCCTACAAGGGAGTAACCAGTAGCTACTGGTCGGTCCGCACCGGCGAGGCGCTCCACGACGACCTCGCCTGGTCCTACGACTTCCCGACCCCGGCGCTGTCCCCTATCGCCGGCCTGATCGCCTTCTACGACGAGAAGGTCGACGTCGTCCTCGACGGCCGCTTGCGGGCCCGACCCAAGACGCACTTCTTCACTCGACGTACGAGCCACTCCAGATAACCAGGCGGACACTGCCCGGGGTCAGAGTTGCCGCTGGCGCCGCCGGTAGTGTCGAGGTGATGGCGCGCTGAGCCCTGGAGGTACTCGTGCAGTGGTGGGTCTGGCTGATCGTGATCGTGGTGGTGATCGCCCTGGTGACGGGGCTGGTGCTCGTCGTCCAGTCCCGTCGTCGCCGCGGCGGCGTGATCGTCGATCCGAGCGACCGGCCCACTCGACGCGCGCGCCGGGCCGGATCGTGAGACTCATGCGGACGTCGGAGATGGCCAAGCGCCCCGTCGTCACCATGGCCGGCGAAGACATCGCGCAGATCAAGGACGTCGTGTACTCCGGCCGCGGCGGCGCGGTTGGTGGCTTCACCCTGGCCGGACGGGGACTGTTCGCCGGCCCGTTGAAGGCCGCACTGGCGTGGACCTCGGTGGCCGCACTCGGCGCCGATGCCGTAATGATCGAAGACGAGAACGCCCTCGAACCCACCCAGGACCTCCTCGACGCATCGGCCGCGTCCGGTGGCTCGGGCGGCAACGTACTCGGCTCGCAGGTCCTCACTGATTCCGGCATCGAACTGGGCACGGTGGTGGACGTTATCGTGCAGGTCAGCGACAGCACCGGCGGGCAGTGCGACGTGGTCGGTTACGAGATCGAGGCGTCGGAGTCACTCCAGGCCAAAGGCGGCAAGTTGCTGATCCCGCTGCCCGACACCCTGGCCGCCTCGGGCGAGCACCTCATGGTTCCGGCCAGCGCCAAGGACTTCGTCAGTCAGGATCTGTCCGGCTTCGGAGCCGCCGTGCTGGAGTTCCGCGCCCAACTGCAACGGTCCACCTGATGCGGTTTTCCGATGCCACCGGCCGTCAGGTGGTGAGTACCTCTACGGCGACCACGGTAGGCACCGTCGGCGACTTCGTGGTGGATCCCCGCCGCCACGCCGTGCTGGCCGTGCAGCTGAAGAAATCCCAAGCCGGCGACACGTTGTTGTGGGC
>JALZBL010000245.1 GCA_030947395.1 Actinomycetota bacterium
ATCCGTGGCCGCGGAAGGCCGGGTGCACGGTGTACCCGATGCCGCCCACGGCCGGCGGGCCGGCCAGGCGCAGCGTCATCGTCCCGGCGGTGGCCGCGCTCGCGCGATCTACGATGGCCAGGCTCGCCTGGCCGCCCACCAGCCATATCAACTGCGCCCGCTCGGCGAAAGCCACCATCTCTGCCCGGGTCGGGCCGCCGGCGGAGAACGTCCAGCGCCGGCTCTGCGGGTCGCTCTCCATCTCATACAGCGCGCCGGCGTCGCTGGCGCGCAGCGGGCGCAGGCTGATCACGTCATCGGTAAGCCCGGCGTCGGGCAACGGGGCGAACGCGGCGAGCACCGGGCCGCGGTCTTCCTCGGGCAGTCGGGCGAAGACGGCACCGTCGACCGGCCCGAAGGCGGTGTCGACGCCGGCCCGGGCCGTGCCTTCGTAACGGAACCCGGCCCGCAGCGCGCTGCGGATCGAGGCGAGGTTGCGCACGGCGGCGCGGATCTGCACCCGCGCCGTGCCGTGCCCGAAGGCCCAGTCGGACAGCATCCGGGCCGTCTCGGCGGCATAGCCGCGGCCCTGGCTGGTCGGGTAGACGGCGTAGCCGATCTCGGCCGCGGCGTTGCGGGCGGGTAGGCGTAGAGCGGCGGAGCCGACCAGCCGGCCGCTGGCCCGCTCGACCACCGCGCCCTCGATCGCGCTGCCCTCGCGGCGGCCCCGGATGCTGACGTCGCCGATGAAGAGCCGGCGTCGTCGAGCGTGTACGGGTTCGGCAGGGTGAGGAACTCGTGCATCCGCGGGTCCAGCATGGCCGCGTGGATCAGCGGCCGGTCGGCCGAGACGAACGGCCGGATCCGCAACCGGTCGCCGTCGATGACCAGGTCGTCGAGTTCGATGCCGTTCCACGTACCCACGCTCGGGCCGCCCCTTCCGGTCGTGGCGCCGGCTCGGGCCGGGGCGCCGGCAAAACCCTCGCACACCCCGGGGCGCCCGCGATCAGCCCGTACGATGGCGCGGTGGCTGTGTTCTCCAGACTCCTGCGCGCCGGTGAAGGGCGCATCGTCCGTCACCTCGAGGCTGTCGCCGACCAGATTGAGACGCTCGAGGACGACTACGTCGACCTGACCGATGCCGAACTGCGGGCCCAGACCGACGCCTTCAAGGAGCGGCTGGCCGAGGGCGAGACCCTCGACGACATCCTGCCCGAGGCGTTCGCCGTGGTCCGCGAGGCCGCGCGCCGCACGTTGGGTCAGTTCCACTTCCACGTGCAACTGATGGGCGGCGCCGCGCTGCACCTCGGCAACATCGCCGAGATGAAGACCGGCGAGGGCAAGACGCTCGTGTCGACGCTGCCGGTGTACCTGAACGCCCTCGAGGGCAACGGCGTGCACCTGGTCACCGTGAACGACTACCTGGCCTCCTTCCACGCGGACTGGATGGGCCGGGTGCACCGCTTCCTGGGCCTGAGCGTCGGAAAGATCTTGTCCAACATGACCCCGGAGGAGCGTCGCGCCGCCTACAACTGCGACATCACCTACGGCACCAACAACGAGTTCGGCTTCGACTACCTGCGCGACAACATGGCCTGGTCGAATGAGGACCTCGTCCAGCGCGGACACCACTACGCCGTGGTCGACGAGGTCGACTCCATCCTCATCGACGAGGCCCGCACACCTTTGATCATCAGTGGTCCGGCCGAGGAGAACCAGCGCTGGTACTCCGAGTTCGCGCGGCTCGCCCCGCGGCTCAAGCGCGACGCCCACTACGAGGTCGACGAGGGCAAGCGGACCATCGCCGTCACCGAGGAGGGCGTGGAGTTCGTCGAGGACCAGCTCGGCATGGACAACCTCTACGAGGCGGCGAACACCCCGCTGGTCGGCTACCTGAACAACTCGCTGAAGGCCAAGGAGCTGTACAAGCGCGACAAGGACTACATCGTGCGCGACGGCGAAGTGCTCATCGTCGACGAGTTCACCGGACGCATCCTGGCCGGCCGGCGCTACAACGAGGGCATGCACCAGGCCATCGAGGCCAAGGAAGGCGTGGCGATCCAGCAGGAGAACCAGACGCTGGCCACGATCACGCTGCAGAACTTCTTCCGCCTCTACGGGAAGCTCTCCGGGATGACCGGCACGGCCTCGACCGAGGCCGCCGAGCTGCACCAGATCTACAAGCTCGGCGTGGTCCCGATCCCGACCAACCAGCCGATGATCCGCGGCGACAAGACCGACATCATCTACAAGACCGAGGACGCCAAATTCTCCGCGGTCGTCGACGACATCGCCGAGCGGCACGAGGCCGGTCAGCCGATCCTCGTCGGTACTGCGTCGGTGGCCAAGTCCGAACTGCTCAGCGGGCTGCTGCTGCGGCGGGGCATCCCACACGAGGTCCTGAACGCCAAGAACCACTCCCGCGAAGCCGCGATCATCGCCCAGGCCGGCCGCAAGGGCGCGGTCGTGGTGGCGACCAACATGGCCGGTCGCGGTACCGACATCATGCTCGGTGGTAACCCGGAGTTCCTGGCCGACGAGGCCCTGCGCGACCGCGGCCTGACGCCGTCCGAAACCCCGGAGGAGTACGAGGCGGCCTGGTCGGATGAGCTGGAGAAGGCGAAGTCCGAGGTCGAGCGCGAGCACGAGGAAGTGGTCGAGCTCGGCGGCCTGTACGTGCTGGGCACCGAGCGTCATGACTCGCGCCGCATCGACAACCAGCTGCGCGGGCGCTCCGGTCGACAGGGCGACCCGGGCGAGTCGCGGTTCTACCTCTCCCTCGGCGACGACCTGATGGTCCGGTTCAACGGAGAGCGCATCGCGGCGATGATGAACATGCTGCGCCTGCCCGAGGACACCCCGCTGGAGTACAAGCAGGTGTCGAAGTCGATCCAGTCGGCTCAGTCGCAGGTGGAGGCCCAGAACTTCGAGATCCGCAAGGACGTCCTCAAGTACGACGAGGTCATGAACAAGCAGCGCACGGTGATCTACGAGGAGCGCCGCAAGGTGCTCTCGGGCGAGGATCTCTCCGAGCAGATCCGCCCGATGATCGATGAGGTCATCGCCGGTTACGTCGACGGCGCGACGTCCACCGGATACGCCGAGGAGTGGGACCTGGACCAGCTGTGGACGGCGCTGAAGACGCTGTACCCGATCTCGCTGACCGTGGAGGAGGCAATCGAGACCGCCGGCGGGCACAAGAACGACCTGACCCGCGATTTCCTGAGCGAGGAGATCCGCGCCGACGCCGCGGCGGCCTACGACCAGCGCGAGGAGGAGCTCGGGCCGGAGGTCATGCGCGAGCTCGAACGGCGCGTACTCCTGTCCGTCGTGGACCGCAAGTGGCGTGAGCACCTCTACGAGATGGACTACCTGCGCGAGGGCATCGGCCTGCGGGCCATGGGCCAGCGTGACCCGCTGGTGAAGTATCAGCGCGAGGGGTACGACATGTTCGCGGCCATGATGGACGCGATCAAGGAGGAGTCGGTCGGGTTCCTGTTCAACCTCGAAGTCGAGGTCGAGGACGACTCGGCGCCCACCGCGGCGGAGGGAACCGGGCCGGCCGTTGCCGCATCGGGCGTCTCTGCCGGGCTCGCTGCCGAGACGGGGGTCGACGGCGCTCCGGGCACCGACGCCGACCTGCTGGCCGCGGTGGAACGCATCGCCGCCGGCGACGCCGCGGGCCAGCCCAAGGTGAACG
>JALZBL010000246.1 GCA_030947395.1 Actinomycetota bacterium
CCACCGGCTCACCCGCCACCGGCTCACCCGCCACCGGCTCACCCGCCACCGGCTCACCCGCGACTTGGACGGTGACCAACAAGGCCGGTGAGCGTCTGGTCGTGACGCTGCACGAGATCGTCAGCGACACCCGGTACGACCTCGGCGTCGATCCGGGCCTGGTCAAGGACGGCGTGGAGGCCCACCTGCAAAAGCTGCTGGCCGAGCACATCCACGCCCTGGGTGCGGGCTTCCGTCTGGTCCGGCGCGAGTACCCCACCGCGATCGGCCCGGTCGACATCCTGGCCCGGGATCCGAACGGCGCGGTCGTCGCGGTCGAGATCAAGCGGCGCGGGGAGATCGACGGCGTCGAGCAGCTGACCCGCTACCTGGAACTGCTCAACCGCGACCCGCTGCTGGCGCCGGTGCGCGGGGTCTTCGCCGCCCAGGAGATCAAGCCGCAGGCCCGCACGCTGGCCCGCGACCGCGGCATCGAGTGCCTGGTCCTCGACTACGAGGCGATGCGCGGCGCCGACGACCCGTCGCTGCGCCTGTTCTGAACGGTCTCTACCGTGCGTCGAGTGGACCGGCACGCGTCGGTAGCCTCACCCGGTGGCCACCGCGGCGTACGACGACGTAATCCACGACGCATGAGCCGGACGTTCGCGCGGGTCGGCGTGGTCGGGCTCGGGATCATGGGTGCTGGCATCGTCGAGGTGTTCGCCCGCAACCGGCTCGGCGTGGTCGCGGTGGACGTCGATGCCGCGGCCGTCGACCGCGGACGCCGGCACGTGGAGCACTCGACCCGCCGCGCGGTGCAGCGGGGCAAGCTGAGCGCCGAGGACCAGGCCGATCTCCTTGCCCGCATCGAGTTCACCACCGATCTCCACGCGCTGGCCGCGGTCGATCTGGTCGTCGAGGCCGTCCCGGAGCGCCTCGAGATCAAGCGTTCCCTGTTCGCCCGGTTGGACGAAATCTGCCCGGCGGACTCCGTCCTGGCCACCAACACGTCCTCGCTGTCGGTCACCGAGATTGCCGTGGCCACCCAGCGGCCCGGGCAGGTGGTCGGCCTGCACTTCTTCAACCCGGCCCCGGTGATGCAGCTGGTCGAAATCGTGCACAGCGTGGCGACCGAGCCGCAGGTGATGCGCGATGTCGAAGCGTTCGTCCGGTCGATGGGCAAGGTCGGCGTCACCGTCGGTGACCGCGCCGGCTTCATCGCCAACTCCCTGCTCTTCGGTTACCTCAACCAGGCGGCGGCGATGTACGAGGCCCAGGTGGCCACCCGGGAGGACATGGACGCCGCGATGACCCTCGGCGGCGGCCTGCCGATCGGCCCGCTGACTCTGCTGGACCTGATCGGACTGGACACCGCGGTCGAGATCCTGGACACGATGTACCGCCAGTCCCGGGACTGCCGGCACGCGGCGACGCCGCTGCTCAAACAGCTGGTTGCCGCCGGGCGGCTCGGGCGCAAGACGGGTCGCGGCTTCTACACCTACGACCGGCCGGGGTCGCCGACGCTCGTCGCTGACGTGAGCACCCCGGCTCCCGAGAACGCGGCAACCGGTTCCGCGGCCGGCGTGCGCCGGATCGGCGTCGTCGGTGTGGGCTCCCTGGCCGCCGGCATTGCCGAGCTGGGCCGACGAGCGGGATACGACGTCGTCGTGGTCGCGTGGATACCAGGCAACGCCGGTGACGCAGGCGACGCGGGCGAAGCCCCCCACCCGCACGACCTGGACGCGCTGGCCGACTGCGATGTCGTGATCGACGCCCCAGTCGGAGACGACGGGCCGCACCAGCGGGCCCGATTCGCCGCGATCGACGCCGGGCTGAAGCCCGGTGCGCTGCTCGCCACCACGACGTCGAGCCGGCCGGTGATCGAGTGCGCCGCGGCCACCACCCGCCCCGGCGCAGTGATCGGGCTGCACTTCCTCGACGCTGCGCCGGCGGGCCAACTGGTGGAGGTCGTCTCGACCGTGTCGAGCACTCCGGCTACGGAAGCGGTCGCGCTGGACCTGGTGGTCCGGCTCGGCGGCCACCCGGTGCGCTGCCGTGACCGGGCCGGCTTCATCGTCGACGCGCTGCGCTTTCCTTACTTAAACGACGCCGTGAAGATGCTCGAGGCGAACTACGCCAGCGCCGACGACATCGATGCCGCCATGCGGCTGGGCTGCGGGTACCCGATCGGGCCGGTGGCCGCGCTGGACGAGATCGGCTTGGACATCGCGCTGGCCATCGAGCGCCGGCTGCACCTGGAGTCCTCGCAAGCCGCCCTTGCCCCGGCCCCGTTGCTCGAGCAGCTGGTGACCGCCGGCCGGCTCGGCCGCCGGACCGGCCGGGGCGTTCGGGACTACGGCGGCTAGCCGCCAGCCCGGGTCAGACGGGTGGCCACACCACCCCGTCGAGGGCCTCGGCCAGCTCGTCGGCCAGCCGGCGCGCCGTGTCGCGCGCGGCCGGGCGGGTGGCCGGGGCGCGCATCTCGATCCACCAGTACGGCGGCGGGGGAGCCGTGGTCAGCTCCAGCAGCCGCTCGGCCTCCCCATCGACCTGGATCAGCGACGGGGTCTCGACCGTAAGCACCAGCGTGCCCTCGTCGTCGAACAGTTGCAGCGCCGCGCCCTCGCTGACCGCGCCGACCCGTAGGTCGGGGCCGACGGCCATGAGCGAGGTGACGAGGCGGTGGGCATCCGGACGCCGCCGGGCCAGCACCACCAGGTCGGTGGTCATCGCCGGCCGGCCGCTTCGACGTCTGCCGCCGCGTCGACATCTGCCGCCGCGTCCGGGTTAGCCGCCGGCGGGTCGAATCGGGCCAGCTGCACCAGTTGCGCCCGCTCCCCGCGCCGGATCAGCTGGCCGCGGCCGGTGGGTTGCTGGCTGGCGTACACCCCGCCCAGCAGCTGACCCTCGGCCCGGTCCCCGGACAGGATCAGCCCAGTGGCGCCGGTGTCGCGCAGCAGCGACACCACTGGATCCCACAAGCCCCGGGACGCCCCCGCCACCGGGCGGGCGAGCACGACGTGCAGCCCGATATCGCGCGCCGAGGGCAGGTAGGGCACGAACGCCTCCAACGGGGCCTGCCCGGCGGCCGTGATGACGTCGTAGTCGTCGACGATCAGCACGATCTGGGGACCCTCCCACCAGCGCCCCGCGGCCAGCACCGCCGGATCGTTGACCGCATCCGGCATCCGGCTGTCCAGTTCCTTGGCGACCGCCGCCGCCAGACCTCCGGCCAGCTTGCTGTTGCCGGCATAGCCGCCGAGGTACTCCTCGCCCACCACGCCGGTGAGCCCGAGCCGCGGGTCGAAGACGGCGAGCACGATTTCCTCGTCGGTGAAGCGGGCGACCAGCCCGTGGGCGATCCCGCGCAGCAGCGACGTCCGACCGGACTCCGAGTCACCCAGCACCAGCAGGTGCTGATCCCGGCCGAACAGGTCCAGCAGCACCGGCCCGAGGGTCGACTCGGCGACGCCGATCGGCACCGCGGTCGGCTCCTCGACCGCGTCGGGCAGCGTCGCCGGATCGACGGCGACGGGCAGGACGCGCACCCCTGGTACCCGGCGTCCCGGCCAGGCTCGGGCCACCGATGCGGCCAGCTCGGCCAGGGCGGCCGGCGCCGAGAGGGCGTCGGTGCTGCCGTCGACCCGGGGCAGGGCGGTCTGGGCGATCAGCCGGGCGTCGGTGAGGACGCGTCCGGGA
>JALZBL010000040.1 GCA_030947395.1 Actinomycetota bacterium
GGGCCGTTACCAGCGCCCCCAGCCAGAGCGACCGGCCCGCGGGCCGGTGCTCCCCGTTCGCTGGGATCATCCCTTGAGCCCGCTGCGGGCGACGCTGGCGATGACCTGGCGCTGGGCGATCACGAACAGGATGATCACCGGGATGCTGGCGATGACGGCGCCGGCCATGATGATCGGATAGTTCACGGTGGAGGCGTTCTGCAGCGTCGACAGTCCGGCGGGCAGGGTCAGATTGGTCGGGCTGAACAGCACGTAGACCGGCCACAGGAAGTCGTTCCAGTTGGTGAGGAACGACAGCACGGCCAATGTGGAAAGCGCCGGCCGGGCTAGCGGCAGGGCGACCCGGGTGAAGATCTTCCACTGGTTCGCCCCGTCCAGGGTGGCCGCCTCCTCCAGTTCCCGGGGCAGGCTGAGGAAGAACTGGCGCAGGAAGAACACGCCGAAGGCTCCGCCGGCGCTGGGCACGATGATCGCCCAGAGCGAGTCGAGCCAGCCCAGCTTGCTGACGATCAGGAAGTTCGGGATGAGGAAGACGAAACCCGGCAGGAAGATGGTGCCGACGACGCCGCCGAAGATGAACTTCTTGCCGAGGAACTCCATCCGGGCCAGCGCGTAGGCGGCCGCGGCGTCGACGGCCACGATAAGCGCCGAGTTGGCCAGGCCGGCGACCAGGCTGTTGACGAACCACCGCAGCACCGGCGTGGTCGAGGAAGTGCTCAGCAGCGTGTGGTAGCTCGAGGTGTCCACCGGGTGCGGCACCCAGGACAGCGGGATATGGGTGGCGTCCTCGGGGGCCTTGAACGACGTGACGAGCATCCACAGCAGCGGGGCGATGAAGATGACGGCCAGCACGATCAGGGTCGCCCAGAAGACGATCCGGGCCACCCGCTGCCCAGTGGTCCGCGGGGCCGTGCGGTGGGCCCGCGGCTCGACCTCGGCCTGCGTCTGCACGGTGTCGCTCACGAGTCGGCCTCCTGCCGGAAGAACCGAAAGTTGAGGACGCTGATACTGATCAGGATCAGCGCCAGGATGAAGCTCATTGCCGCGGCGACGCCCTGCCGGTACTGAGCCAGGCCCACCTGGGAGATGTACATGATGGCGGTGCGTGTGTCGTTGCTGGGCGCGCCCTTGGTGATGAGGAAGGACTGCCCGAACATGTTGGCCGAGGCCAGCAGGGTCAGGGTGAAGACGAACAGAAGGACCGGGCGCAATCCCGGCAGCGTGATGTTGCGGAACTTGTCCCACCCGTTCGCGCCGTCGACCTCGGCCGCCTCGTAGAGCTCGGTCGAGATGTCCTGCAGACCGGCGAGGTAGATGATCGCGTTGAAGCCCAGGGTCCACCACACGGTCATCCCGACGAGGGCGATCCACGCCCACGGCAACTGGGTGGTCCACGGGATGGCGTGACCGATCCCGACCTTGTCGAGGTAGAAGTTGAGCATCCCGATGTTCGGGTCGAGCAAGTAGCGGAACAGGACGCCCACGACGGCCACGCCGAGGACGTAGGGCGTGAAGAAGATCGCCCGGAACACCGCGCGGCCCGGGAACGCCTGGTTCAGCAGCATGGCGATGCCTAGGGGCAGCGTCACCAGGAAGGGGACGCTCAGCACGGTGAAGATGCCGGTCGCGCGCATGCTGCGCCAGAAGTCGCGGCTGTCGCGCGTATTCGACCTGAACAGGTCGGTGTAGTTGCGCAGCCCCACCCAGGGCTGCTTGGGCAGCAGGTAGTCGTAGTCGTGCAGGCTTATCCACAGTCCGTAGATGGCCGGTGCCACGACGAACCCCAGGAACAGCACCGCGTACGGCAGCATGAACAGGTAGGGCGTGGCTCGCCCGCTGCGGCGGATGTGGCGGGCCGGATCCGACGGGGGAAGCGCTCCGGCCCGCGCCCCCGCCGTGCGGTCCGTCGTGGCCGTGCTCACCGGCTCAGCCGTACTTCTTGACGTTGTCGGAAAGGATCTTTGTCGCCGAACTCGCGGCCGACTTCAGGGCGGACGCTGGGTCGCTCTTCATCAGCACCGCGGCGTTGACGGCGTCGTACATCTTGGCCATTGCGTCACCGATCCCGGCCACCGACGGCGGGAAGTGGACGTCGGGCACCTCCTCGGCGAACGCCGCCAGCCCGGGAATGGAGGTGAACGCGCTGCTCTTGGCCAGCTCGAGCACCGCCGGCACCTTGCCGCTCTTGGCCCACTCGCTCTCGTGCTTGGTGAACCAGTTGACGAAGTAGGCGGAGGCCGAGACCTTGTTCTTGTCGCTGCCCTGGGTGCGGGGAAGGACGAACTGGTGGGAGTTGCCCCAGACGCCGCCCTGCGAGCCGATCTTGGGAAGGGGCGCCAGGCCGATCTTGGCCGTCTTCAGGGTCGTCACTTCGTTGACCTGCCAGATGCCCTGCCAGTTGAAGGCGTTCTTGCTGTTCTTGAGGGCGACGTAGTCCGCGTCCTGGCCGACGTTCTTCGGGCTGTAACCCTGCTTGATCAGGTCCACCATCCAGGTCAACGCCTGCACCCCGGCGTCGGAGTCCCACGTTGCGGTCTTGACGTCCTTGTCGAACATGTCGCCGCCGAACTGCCACAACAGCGACTGGAACATCATGCCGCCGGTGAACTGGAACGGGCTGACCCAACTGCCCTGGATCCCCTTGGACTTCATCTTGTCCAGGGCCGACATGTACTCGTCCTTGGTGGTCGGCGGCTTCGCCGGATCGAGCCCGGCCTTCTGGAAGAGGTCCTTGTTGTAGAGCAGACCCATGTCGTGTACGTCGATCGGGATCCCGTAGCGCTTGGCCTTGTAGATCCCGGCCTGCCACACGGCGGGGGCGAATTGGGACTCGCTCAGCTTGAGCGTGGTGGCGATGGAGTCGATGGGAACGATCACGCTCTGCGCGGCCTGGGTGGGGATGTCGTCGATGTGCATGACGCCGATGTCCGGGCCGTTGCCACTGGTCACGGCCGCCGGCAACTTCTGGAAGAAGTCCGCCCACTGGTACACGTTCATGTTCACCTTGACGTTCTTCGTCTCGCTGTTGAACTGGTCCACCATCTTCTTGGCGTAGGTACCGTCGGCGCCGGTCCAGCCGTTCCAGAAGGCCAGCGTGACGTTCGGGCCGGAATAGGTCTCACCGGCCGCGCCGGTCGGGCCGGACGCCGCACCCGGCTTGCTCTTGCCGCCGCAGGCGGCCAGCGCCATCGCGCCACCGACTGCGCCGGCCGCGCCCAGGAAGCCACGGCGCGACAGGGGGTTGTGTAACGGGTCCATCTGGGTCTCCTTGGTCGGTGCGGACGGTTCACGGGTGTCGTTGGGTCGGCTGGAGGCTCGACTGGGGTAACCGGTCACCGGATGCGCGGTCCGACGGCTGCTCGCAACCCAGACCCCTCGACGCCGGTTCACCCTCGGAACTAGTTTTACAACGTTGCAACGGGTGGTGTAAAGAGTTTGCGGCAGAGTAACGGTGAGGTAACAACCGGGTCGGCGTGGTTGGCTCGCACCGCGACGAGGCGGAAATCGAGGGGAGCGGCGATGTCGATCAACCTGCGAGACGTCGCGGTGAGCGCCGGCGTCTCGGTGAAAACCGTGTCCAATGTGGTCAACGAGCAGCCCTACGTCCGGCCGGCCACCCGGGCCAAGGTCCAGAAGGCCATCACGGCACTCGGCTACCGGCCCAACCTCCCGGCCCGCCGGTTGCGCACCGGTCGCAGCGGCCTCATCGCGCTGGCGCTGCCGGAGATCGACGCCCCGTACTTCGCCGAGTTGGCCGGCAAGATCGTCCGCGCCGCTGAACGGCGGGGGTGGACCGTGCTCATCGACATGACCGGCGGTGAGCGTAGCCACGAACGACGCGCGGCCGCGGGCTTTCGCGGTGACCTGGTCGACGGCACGATCGCCAGTCCGCTGTCGATGACGGCGCGCGACGTGGCCTCGGTCAGCCAGGACCACCCGCTGGTACTGCTGGGGGAGAAGCTGGCCCACGTGGGGTCCAGCCACGTCGGGGTGGACAGCGTCGACGCCGCCGCCGAGGCGACCCGGCATCTGATCGACATCGGTCGCCGACGCATCGCGGCTATCGGCTCGACCGCCGAATCGACCGGCACGGCGGCGTTGCGGCTGCGCGGATACCGCAAGGCGCTGGTGGCGGCCGGACGCCGCCCGCAGGCCGGCTTGATCCGCTCGGGCGGCGGGTATCACCGGGAGGACGGTTTCGCCGCGATGAACGAGCTGCTGGCGCTGCGCACACCGCCGGACGCGGTGTTCTGCTTCAACGATCTGCTCGCTCTCGGCGCGATGCGCGCGTTGCACATCGCCGGCCGACGGATCCCCGAGGACGTCGCCGTGGTCGGCTTCGACGACATCACCGACGGTCGCTACCACACCCCCTCGCTGTCGACCATCGCCCCGGAGAAGGACGTCATCGCCGAGGCGGCGGTCCGCCTGTTGGCCCACCGGATCGACCGCCCCGCTGATGGTGGCGCGCCGGAGGAGGTCCTGGCCTCCCACCGCCTCATCGTCCGGGAGAGCAGCTCGGTTTGAGCGGGTCAGGCGTCGCTGCCCCGTCGGTCGTCGCGTAGACGCCGGTTGTCGGCCTCGAGATCGAGAACGGCGGCTATCCCGGCCAGGTTGAGTCCGGCTCCGAGCAGGTCGGCGATGTGGCGGAGCCGATCGAGGTCGTCGCTGCTGTAGAGGCGGGTACCACCGTCGGTGCGGGCGGGCCGGAGCAGCCCGCGACGTTCGTAGAGCCGCAGGCTCTGCGGGTCGAGTCCGACCAGCTCGGCCGCCACCGATATGCCGTAAAGCCCGCGGCCCGGGTCACCTTCGGGGACGGGCATCGGCGTCTCCCTCCCTGGTGGGACAGCACGTACCGGGCGAGCTCGTGACCGCGCAGCGAGCCCCAGCGGAGGTAGGCCGCGCGGAACGCCCGGGGACCACTCGGCGGCGGGCGGTAGGGGTCATGGTCTTGCTCAACGTATCGCATCGTGATATCAGTTATCTATGCCCGATGCCATAGGAAGGGTGCGGTAGCCCAGCTGATGGCGGATAGGCAGCGACGACCGACTGGCGTGTGGAGGTGGACCAGATGCTGATGCGTACCGATCCGTTCCGGGAACTCGACCGGCTGACCCAGCAGGTGTTCGGGCAGGTGGGCACGACGGCCCGCCCGAGCGTGATGCCGATGGACGCGTGGCGCCAGGGGGAGGAGTTCGTCGTCGAGTTCGACCTACCCGGGGTCGATCCGGAGTCAGTTGACCTCGACGTGGAACGCAACGTGCTGACCGTCAAGGCCGAGCGGCCGGCGCTGGACGCCGACTACGAGCTGCTGGCCGCCGAGCGGCCCCGGGGTGTGTTCAGCCGACAGCTGATTCTTGGTGACAACCTGGACACCGAACGGGTGCAGGCGTCCTACGGCGCCGGCGTGCTGCGGCTGCGGATCCCGGTGGCGGAGAAGGCGAAGCCCCGCAAGATCGAGATCAGTGGCTCGGCCGAGGACCGGCGGGTTATCGACGCGTAGGGCGCGGGAGCAGATCAGCGCCGGCGCCGTCCCCCTATCTGACCACGACGGCGAAACCGCCCGCGGGTACGCGGACCGTGATCTGGCGGGTGCCGAAGGAGACACTCGTCAGGCGGGCGTGAGCGTCGTAGCTGGTGGCGATACTGGTGCCTTCACCGGGGACGCTGAGCGTGATGCGCCGTTGCGTCCGGGCCACGCTGTTGAGCAGGGCGACGCTGTGGCCGTTTCCAGTAGTGACGAGACTGGACACCAACGGAGTGAGCAGGATCGCGTCGAGCTGGCCGGTGCCGCCTCGGGTTGTCGCGCTGACCTGGGTGGCGGTCGGGGCGAGGTGGCCGGCAACCGTGACCGGTCGCAGGGCGCCCGGTGCCGCGGAGTCCCCCTGGGCCCCTCCACCGCCGAAGGGCACGACTCCGAGTTCCTGGCGGTGCGCCAGGAACGTGGCGGTTGCGGCGCGTCCGGGAACGCGGTTGATCACCGCCTGGACGAGGCGCGGCTGGCTCGAGCCCGGCACGGTCCAGGTGAGGCGACTACCGGCACCGAGCTGGACGTAGGCGCCGTTGCTCCATTGGGACTCGCCGGTCCACGCCGGATTGGCGGCCACGACCGCCGCGGGACCGGTGAGCGTCGCGGCTTCGGCTTCGATCGTGCGTTGGCCGTCCCGGCGGGTGACGTGCGCGCTGAAGCGCGCGATCGCGCGCACGTCCGGGTTGGCGTCGAGGGCTTGCATGGTGAGCAGACCGTGGATGGTGGATTCCGCGCCGGAATTCGGGTTCACGGCGCCGTCGGCTCCGACCCCGTCCGCGGTGACGCCGGTCGTCGGGTCGTAGGTGGGGACGCCGGCCGGGTTCTGCCCGAAGAACCAGCCCGCAGCGATGCCGGCCAGCTGGCGCAGGCCCGTCGAGTGCGCAGCCCGGGAGACCGAGAGCAGGGCTTCGACCCGCGCGTCGGCACCGTAGGCGATTTGGGATCCGTCCACGGGGGTCGGCAGCCAGCCGTTGTCGGGCCCCGTAGCGGTCAGCAGGTGGGGAGTGAAGACCGAGGCGTCGGCCACGGCGGGTCGCAGGAGTTGCGGCTCATGCAGGGCGACGGCGGCGGCGGCCAGGGCACTGGGCATCTGCGCGCCCCAGGCGTGCCAGTCCGATCGCGAAAGCGCCCAGGGCAGGATGGCGCGATAGGGCCACGTATCGGCGGTCCCCTTCCCCATCTTGGCGATGCCGTCCGCGAGGTGAGCGAGGGCAACGCGGGCGGTGTGGCCGCCTCCGGCGCGCACGTACGCGGCCAGGCCGAGGACGGCTTCGGAGCTGGCGTCGGCTCCGTCGACGATCAGCCAGGCGGGCAGCCGCAGGCCGTCGACGAGGTGGTAGTGGCCGTAGCGGACCAGAACTTGCCGGTTCAGCGCGCGCACGGCCAGGTCGAGTCGGCGCTTGAGGAAGGTGGCGAAGGCGGGATCGGCACTACGGAAGGCCGCATATCCCTCGCCGAGGGCCCAGATGGTGCGCGCCAGCCAGTACGAGGCGCCGGAATCGGAAGGGTTCGGAGTGTCTTTGGGCTCGGGGCTGGGGTTGAGAGTGCCGTCGGGCTGCATCCACAGCACGACGTCGCCGGCGTTGGGGCCGGTGGCGGTTTGCAGGTAGGTGAGGCCGCGCAGAAGTTGGTAGGCCTCGCCGCGGCTGTGCCGGTCGGCGGAGCGGGTCCAGTGGCGCAGGTAGACGACGGCGGCCCGGGCTAGGTCGTCGGCGTCGTACGCGCCCTGGCCGTAGGTGTTGCGGGCCGGGTCGTACGTGCCTCCGCCGGTGCGTTGGTAACCGCCGGTGGGGAGGTGGTTCGCGTACACCCAGAGCACGCCGACGCCTCGGTGCCGCGCGAGTCGATAGGTGGTGTGCCCGGCTTGGGGGGGCGGCGCGACGACGTCGGTCAGGAAGTCCAGGTGAGCCAGGTTCGTGAGCGCGGGCCGGTTCGGCCCGGTCGGCGGCACGGTCGTCGGCACGGTCGTCGGCACGATCGTCGGCACGATCGTCGGCACGATCGTCGGCACGGTGGTAGGCATGGTCGGCGCGGCTTGCGCCGCGGAGGGTGCGGTGAGCAGCGCCGCCGCGGTCAGTACTGCGGCGGTCGCGGCGAGGAAGGTACGGCGGGTCATGGTGCCTCCGGCGTCGATGGGTCCTGGGTCGTTACGTCAAGTCGGGCCACACCGATGCTGGAGTCGGCCATGCCGTAGAAGACGAAACGGTGGCCGTCGATCTCCTCGATCGCGGTCGGGAACACGACGTTCGCCACCGTGCCCACTTGTTCCTCGGTGGTCTCCGGCGCCAGCAGCGGGGTGTCGGTGCGGGCGATCACCTGCGCCGGGTCATCGGGGTCGAGCAGCATCGCTCCGGCCGCGTAGTGCACCTCGCGCTGCGGCGCCCAGCCCGTGCTGAGCGCACCGGACACCCCGTGGTGGATAAGTAGCCAGCCGTCCGGCACGCGGATCGGGGGCGGTCCGGCCCCGATCTTGACCGCCTCCCAGTCGAATCGGGGCAGCGCGACGAGGCGGTGGGAACGCAGGTGGGTGAGCGCGCCCACGTCGCGGTGGACGTCGTCGACGGGGATGTAGGAGATCCAGATCCCCGGGCGGGCGTCGTCCAGGCCGGCGGGGAGATAGAGGTCGGTGCCGCCGAGGATCCAGCCGAGGTCCCACATCGGGCGGTGCAGCACCGCGTAGCACGGCTGGCCGTTCGGGCCGGGTAACGGTTCGGGAAAGAACACCACGTCCTTGTTGGGAAACAGGTTCAGGTCCGTGTCCAGATCCGGCTGGTATTCGAAGTGCAGCGGACCGAGCCGACGCCAGTGGACCAGGTCCTTCGAAACCGCCAGCGCCGGTTTCGGACCGAGGGGCCCGAAGGCGACGTAACTCATCACGTGCAGGTTCAACGTCGGGATCCACGTACTCCGGGGGTCTTCCACGCCGGCGGTTCGGTGCGAGCGTTCCCATCCGGTGTCCGGGGCGAGGACCACGCCGGCCCGGCGCACCGCCGCCGGTCGCCCGTGCTCGACGAGGACCTCGGCCAGCCCGACCCGGGACACGTTGCCCGACGCCACCAGTCGGGGAAGGAGCCACAGCCGCCCGTCAGCGGTGCGACCGCTGGCCGGATTGAGCACGCCCTCGGCCTCCAGATCGGAGTGGGGGTCCGCTGCCATCAGCACCCCGAGCCGGGTGAGCCGGTACGGGACCTCGGTCGCGATCGCGTCGAAGGACGTCACCCCTTCACACCGGAGCCGAGGTCGGAGGATACGAAGTGCCGTTGGAAGGCCACGAACAGGCCGACGGCCGGCGCAGCCAGGACGCAGGCGCCGGCCAGGATGGCCCCGTAGGGGTTGGTGATCGCGTTCGAGTAGTTGCTGATGAAGTTGGCCAAGGCCACGGCGAGGGGTTGCTTGTCGTGTTGTTTGGTGACCAGGAAGGGCCACAGGAACTCGTTCCACGGACCGATGAACGTCATCAGCATGGCGGTCAACAGCGCCGGCCGGACCAGGGGCAGCGCCACGCTGGTCAGGATCCGCAACTCGCTGGCGCCGTCGATGCGGGCGGCGTTGAACAGATCGGCCGGCAGTTGCAGGAAGTATTGCCGGAACACGAACACGGCCGTCGAGTTGATGGCGAACGGAAGGATCATCCCGAGGTAATTGTCACCGAGGCCGTAGTCGCGCACGATCAGCACGTAGAGGGGGATGATCAGCAACTGGAACGGGATGACCTGCAGCAGCAGCATCGCGCCGAACACCACCCCACGTCCGCGGAACTGCAGTTGCGCCAAGGCGTAACCGGCCAGCACCCCGAACACCACGGTTCCCAGCAGCACCCCTCCGGTGAAGATGGCGGAACTGATCAGCGTGCGGCCGAGGCTGATCGCGGAGTTGATCTGGCTGTAGTTGTGCAGGCTGAGGTTGCTCGGCTTGGGCAGTACCCCGCCCACCGTCGTGTCCGGCCTCTTCTGTAG
>JALZBL010000247.1 GCA_030947395.1 Actinomycetota bacterium
GCCCCGGCGACTCCGGCCTCATCCGGATGGAAGAGGGCGGCGACGAGCCCGGCAGCGGGCGGCGGACCGCGTTGATCTGGACGGCGGTGGTGTTGGCGTTGCTACTCGTCATCGCCGGCACGGCCTACGCGCTGCTTCGCCCCGCCGACAAGAAGACCACCACCCCTCCGGTGGAGACGACGCAGGTGCCGAACCTGGTCGGTCTGACCCAGGCCGCCGCGACGTCGAAGATCAAGGAGAACAAGCTCACCCTCGCCGCGCCGGTCGAAACCGTTCGCAGCTGCCCGATCCCGACGGTCCAGAAGAACCAGGTGTGCACCCAGAGCCCGGATCCAGGTGGCGTCGTGGACATCAACACGCCGGTATCGATCTCCATCTTCATCGGGCCCGAGCAGGTCCCCGTGCCCTTGCTCATCCGGCTGAAGTACGCGGACGCGATCGCCCAGATCACCCGGGCCGGACTGGTCGTGTCAGGTACACCGAAGGCGGTGGACAACAAGGCCCCGACCGGAACCGTGCTGAGCCAGAACCCGTTGCCTGGCACCCCGATCGACAAAGGCGGCAAGGTCAGTTTCGAGTACTCGACCGGTCAGCTGAAAATCCTCGACGTCACCGGCAGGAGCTTCACCGACGGCTCCCAGTTGCTCAACCAACAGGGCTTCGCCAACGTCGACCAGACGCCCCAGACGGTGCCCAACACCGACTTCAAGCGCAACGGCAAGATCGTGCGCACCAACCCGGCCAAGGGATCCACGGTCGAGGTGACTACCAAGATCACGATCTACGTCTACGCCGACGCCCCACCGCCGGTGACCTGCACGACGCCACCGACCCCGCCGACCGCGCCCACCTCGCCGACGAAGACCCCGCCGACGAAGACCCCGCCGACTACACCCCCCGTCCCGCCGACGTCCCCGCCGGCGCCAGCCACCCCGGCGGCGCTACCCACCTGCCCAAGCTGACCGACTGGACGAGCCGACCACCGCAGGCTGCCCGCTACTGGAGGTAGTGCTCGACCTGGTCCGCGCTACGCTCCGCGGTCTCCGTTTCGTCCACGCCCGCCTCCTGCTGGGCCCGGCGCCGGCGCAGCAGGTCCCACGCCTGGTCCAGCTGCTCCTCGAGGGTCTGCAGCCTTCCCCGGTCGGCGCTGCGCAGGCCCTCCCCGGTGTGCTCGGCCCGCAGCTGCTTCTCCTCCTCGACCAGCTCGTGGATGTGGTTCAAGATCTCGGTGTCGTCCATGCCCGGGAGTCCGTTCGTCGCTGAGTCGGTGCCTGTCCGCCTCACGCTACCGGCGTGCCGGGCGCGCGAATCAGTGGCCGTTGCCGTCGGGTCGGCGGAGCAACTCGCTGCGATCTTCACCCGCGGAAGGCTGGAGCACCCGGTGGAACACGGGAGGGCCCGGGAAAGCGCTCAGGCCGGATAGTGGCGCTCCGGCGAGCCGGTGTAGATCTGGCGCGGCCGGCCGATCTTCGTGGCCGGGTCGGTGATCATCTCCTGCCACTGCGCGATCCAACCGGGCAGGCGGCCCAGCGCGAATAGCACCGTGAACATCTTGGGAGGGAAGCCCATCGCCTGGTAGATCAAGCCGGTGTAGAAGTCGACGTTCGGGTACAGCTTGCGGGACACGAAGTAGTCGTCGGCCAGCGCGATCTCCTCCAGGCGCAGCGCGAGGTCCAGCAGCGGGTCGGCCACCGCGAGCCGGCCCAGGACGTCCTCCGCCGCCTGCTTCACGATCGTCGCCCGGGGATCGTAATTCTTGTAGACGCGGTGGCCGAAGCCCATCAGCTTGACGCGCGACTCCTTCTTCTTCACCCGTTCGACGAATGAATCGACGTCACCACCGTCGGCGTGGATGGCGGCCAGCATCTCCAGCACCGACTGGTTGGCCCCGCCGTGCAGCGGTCCGAAGAGCGCGTTGACGCCCGCCGACACCGACGCAAACAGGTTGGCGTTGGCTGAGCCGACCATCCGCACCGTGGACGTCGAGCAGTTCTGCTCGTGATCGGCGTGCAGGACGAACAGCAGGTCGAGGACCTTCGCGGTCACCGGATCGACTTCGTAGTCCACCGACGGGAACCCGAAGGTCAGGCGCAAGAAGTTCGCCACGTAATCCAGGCGATTGTCGGGGTAGAGGAACGGTTGACCGACCGACTTCTTGAACGCATAGGACGCGATGGTCGGCAGCTTGGCCATGAGGCGGATCGTCGACAGTTCGACGTGTGCCGGGTCGAACGGGTCCAGGCTGTCCTGGTAGAAGGTGGAAATCGCCGACACGCCCGAGGACAGCACCGCCATCGGATGGGCGTCGCGGGGGAACGCCTCGAAGAAGCGCTTCATCTCCTCGTGCAGCAGGGTGTGGTTGCGGATCTTGTCGGTGAACGCGGTCAGCTGTTCGGCGCTGGGCAGCTCACCGTGGATGAGCAGATAGCTCACTTCGAGGAATGACGACTTCTCGGCCAGTTCGGCGATCGGGTAACCGCGGTAGCGCAGGATTCCGGCGTCACCGTCGATGTAGGTGATCGCCGAGGTACAGGAGGCGGTGTTGACGAAGCCGATGTCCAGGGTCACCCGTCCGGTCTTGCTCAGCAGCCCCGAGACGTCGAGCCCGGCCGGCTCTTCGGTGCCGCGCACCAGCGGGAGATCGAAGGTGCCGTCCGCGCCGGCGAGGTGGTAATCGGACAAGTCCGCTCCTGTCTGTAGGCCCGGTGAATACGGTGAATGAGTCGCCGACCTTACGCGGCCGCGGGTCGCCGGAATCGGCAAACCAAGCGTCGCCAATTCGGGTTGCTCAAGATCAGCCGGAGCGCTACAGTCACTGTGCCGGTCTCGTTCTGCGAGCGGATCGGTGACTACGGGGGATCGCATCACTAACGGGGGAAACACACATGCACGCCATCTCTACGCGCCCTGGGCGCGCCATCTCGGCTCGTGCGCTCCGACTCGGGCTGCTTGCCGCGGTCGCCACTCCAGCCCTGCTGGTTTCGACGGTGGGTACGGCTTCGGCCAGCGAGGGGGCTTACCCACCGGCCATGGACTGTGCAAACAGCGCCTCGACGGGTGGCGCCTCGACCGGTGGCGCCTCGATCGGTACGGAGTCGGGTTCGGCGTCAGGCGCCTCGTGCGCGGTCGCGGCGACCACCGTCACCAATCCCAATCTCGCGCCAGCCGGCCGAGGTAACGGCAACGCCGGCAACGCAGGTGCTGCCGCCAACGCGGGTACCCCGGGCCAGCCCCAGGGCACGCAGGCCGGGCTCGCCTTCACCGGCAGCGACGTCACTACGCCAGCGATCCTCGCCGGTGGGCTCATCGTCGGTGGCCTGCTGGTCACCGTGGGCGCGCGGCGCCGCCGGTCTCACTAGAGCGCTGCGGTGACACGCCGGGCCGGAGCCGCTTCGTCGCCAGACGATGGTGCCGGTCCACCGGGCGATGGAGCCGGCCCACCGGGCGATGGAGCCGGCCCACCGGGCGATGGAGCCGGCCCACCGGGCGAGGAAGACGGTGACGGCTCGACGAATGGGCTGACCGAAACGATCCCGTCCGGGCGCCGACGTCACCTGCGGCGCGTGACCTGGCTGGTACTCGGTCTGGGCCTGTTGCTGATCGCCGCCGTCGCCTGGATCGTGGTGACCGGGCTGATGGCCCGCTCAGAGTTGACC
>JALZBL010000248.1 GCA_030947395.1 Actinomycetota bacterium
GGCGCCGCCGATCGCAACCGGGCCGACGTCACCGCAGTGATCAACACCGGCGACGACGTGACCATGCACGGCCTGCGGATCTGCCCCGATCTCGACAGCGTGATGTACACCCTCGGTGACGGCATCGACCCGGTGCGCGGATGGGGACGGGCCGAGGAGACCTGGCGGATCCGCGACGAGCTGGCCGCCTACGGCGCGGAGCCGTCGTGGTTCGGCCTGGGCGACCTGGACACCGCCACGCACCTGGTCCGCACCCGGATGCTCGACGCCGGTTACTCGCTGAGCGACGTCACCGCCGCCCTGTGCGAACGCTGGCAGCCCGGCGTGCGGCTGCTGCCGATGACCGACCAGCGCTGCGAGACTCACGTCGTCGTCGAGCTCGACGGGGCCCGGCGGGCTATCCACTTCCAGTCCTGGTGGATCGAGCACCACGCGGCCCTCCCGGCGCTGGACTTCGTGGCGGTGGGGCTGGAGGAGGCCAAGCCAGCGCCCGGAGTGATCGAGGCGATCACCGAGACTGACCTGGTGCTGATCGCGCCGAGCAATCCGGTGGTCAGCATCGCCACCATCCTCGCCATCCCCGGCGTGCGCGACGCGATCCGCGGCACGGGCGCGCCGGTCGTCGGCGTCTCGCCGATCATCGCCGGCCGGCCGGTGCGCGGCATGGCCGACGCCTGCCTGGCCGCCATCGGCGTGCCGGTCAGCGCGCAAGGCGTGGCCGAGCACTACGGCGCTCGCCTGGCCGGCGGCCTGCTCGACGGCTGGCTCATTGCCACCGGTGACGAGGCCATCGTGGCCGGCGTCGACGTGCGTCAGGCCCCGCTGTACATGAGCGACGACGCGGCCACGGCCGCGCTGGTCCGGGCGGCGGCCGCGATCGGTGGCGTGGACGTGCCGAGCGGTTCGCGCGGTGGGTGAGCGCGCCCGGCACGTCGAAGTCCTGGCGGTCGAGGGGATCCCGGAGATCCGTCCCGGCGACGACCTCGGCGCGATCATCGTCAGCTGCGCCGGGTGGCTGCGCGAGGGCGACGTGCTGGTCGTCACGTCGAAGATCGTCTCCAAGTCCGAGGGGCGCCTGGTGCCGGTACTCGGCCAGGACCCGTGGTCGCGGGAACTTACCCGTCAACACGCCATCGACTCCGAAACGGTGCGCGTCGTCGCCCGCCGCGGCGACCTGCGCATCGTGGCCAACCGGCAGGGCGTCGTGCTGGCCGGCGCCGGCGTGGACGCCTCCAACGTGACCGCAACCGAGATCGCCCTGCTGCCGACTGATCCCGACGCGTCGGCCCGCAGATTGCGCGACGCGGTCGCCGCGCGGCTTGGAGTGCGGGTAGGCGTGATCATCAGCGACTCGCTGGGCCGCGCCTGGCGCCGGGGCATCATTGACGTCGCCCTCGGCGTGGCCGGGCTGGCCGCCATCCAGGACATGCGCGGCAGCCGCGACCGGCACGGCAACGAGCTGCAGGCCACCGAGATCGCCCTGGCCGACGAGATCGCGTCGGCCGCCGATCTGGTCAAGGGCAAGCTCAGCGACATCCCGGTGGCGGTGGTGCGCGGCCTGCGCCTGCGCGACGACGGCGCGGGCAGCGGGCCGCTGATCCGCACCGCGGGCGAGGACATGTTCCGGCTCGGCACGGCCGAGGCCCTCGTTATCGGGCGGGAGGACGCCGGCGGAGCGTTGGCCCGGCCGGGGCCGTTGCACGCCGACGCCCGCGAGGTGATCGAGGCCCTGCCCACCGGAGCGGACCCGCTGGCCGACGCGATCCGCGAAGGCTTCCTCGGTTTCCTGCATGCGCGTCCGGACGCGATGTGGCGCTCCTGCGTCGCCGGTCACCTGACGGCCAGCGCGGTGATCGTCGATCCGTCCCGGGCGGCGGTTCTGCTCAGCCTGCACCCCCGGGTCCGCAAGTGGGTGCAGCTGGGCGGTCACTGCGAGGGAAAGGACGCGTCCCTCGTCGACGCCGCCGCCCGCGAAGGGCGTGAGGAGAGCGGGATCGGCTCGCTTTCGCTCGATCCCGAGCCGCTCAACCTCGACGTCCACGCCGTCACCTGCTCCCTCGGGGTGCCGACGCGTCACTTCGACGTGCGCTTCCTCGCGGTTGCGCCGGCCGGGGCGCAGCCGGTGATCAGCCGCGAGTCGGAGGACCTGCGGTGGTTCCCGTGGGACGAGCTGCCCCCGGACAGCGCCCCCGACCTGGCCCGCTCGATCGCGCTGGCTCGCCAGCGCGTCGGGGCATGATCGGCGTCGGCGTTTCGGGGGACGGCGCGGTGGGCGGTTCGGTGGCTGGCTCGGCCGGTCCGCTGGCGGCGCTGGCCGGATGGGACGTCCCCCACGCGGCGGCGGCGGTGGTCGGGATCGACGGGGTCCTCGCGACGTACGGGGACACGGGTCGCTCCTTCGCGTTGGCGTCGGTGACCAAACCGCTGGCCGTGCTGACCGCGCTCGTCGCCGTCGAGGAGGGCGCTCTGGAGCTCAGCGACCCGGTGCCGGTCGAGGTGGTGGCCGGCGCCACCGTGCGCCACCTGATGGCCCACGCGTCGGGCTTGGCCATCGACCGCCGGGTGCGGGCAGCCGAACCGGGCACGCGGCGCATCTACTCCAACGCGGGCATCGAGGTGATGGCCGAAATGGTCGCCGCCGCGACCGGGATCGGCTTCGACGAGTACTTCACCGCGGCCCTGGCCACGCCGTTGGGACTCAACGCCACCGACCTCGGGCCGCGGCCGTCCCGGGACGGGCACTCCAGCCTGGCCGACCTCGCCCGCGTGGTGGCCGAACTGCTCTCCTCCACCGGGGTGCTGCACCCAAGCACCCTGGCCGAGGCCACCTCGGTGCAATTTGCGGGTCTGCGCGGGGTGGTGCCCGGCTTCGGGCGCCAGGATCCCAACGACTGGGGTCTCGGCTTCGAGATCAAGGGGACGAAGGTGCCGCACTGGACCGGCTCGGTCAACTCGGCGGCCACCTTCGGTCACTTCGGCCAGGCCGGGACCATGCTGTGGGTGGATCCGGCGGCCCGGCTCGGGCTGGTGGTGCTCACAGACCGGGCCTTCGATCCCTGGGCCGCGGCGGCGTGGCCTCGGCTCTCCGACGCCGTCCTCGCCGCGTACACCTGATCGGTCGGCCCAGCGAGCCGGTGGGCCGGCGGAGGAGGAGTCAGGCGCCGCGGGGACGGTCGAGGCTCTGCCGCGGGCCGAACCTCGGCGCCCGGATCCCCGCCACCTCGATCAGGCGCACGATCCGCTGCCGCTGGCCCGCCCACGGGCTGAGCAGTTCGAGCATCTCTTCATCGCTGCCCCGGGCGCGGCCGGTCAGAGCGAACACGACCTGGTTGTGGACGTGGTAGTCGTTCACGCTCACCGCGTCCGGGTGCCCGAGCGCGCGCTGGGCGGTCTCGGCCGCGGTCCAGACGCCGATGCCGGGCACCACCTGCAGTCGGGCCAAAGCGGCATCGGAGCCCAGGCCGAGACACTCCTCGAGTCGCCCGGCCACGGTGCAGGCCGCCCGAACCGCCCGCCGCCGAGCCAGATCCACGTCCCAGCGACTCCACAGCCAGGCCGGGACATCGAGCAGGACCGACTCCGGCGGCGGCACTCGCATCCCCGCCGGCGCCGGGCCGGGTGCCGGCTGGCCGAAGCGCAGCAGCAG
>JALZBL010000249.1 GCA_030947395.1 Actinomycetota bacterium
TGTCTGAGGCAAGCGGCCCAACCCGCCTCGCACCGACGTGAAGACCGGCGCGCCGACCGGGCGGGCGGCGCGGGAGGCGGCACTGACCGCGGCCGCCGCGCGCACCAGCGACCCGCCTTCAGTCTCCAGCCGGGCGGCCAGGGCGGGAATGGCCGCGCGTAGGGAGATGTCGTGCGCCCGGCCGGCGTAGACGCCGCCGAGCAGTGGGTCGACCAGCGAGTCCACCACCTCCTCGCCGAGGCGATCGGCCACCAGGTCGCCTACGGAGACGTCGCCGAACAACGGGGCCTGGCCTTCCTGCTCCCGTTCGGCGCGCAGTCGCGCCTGCGTCGCCGGTGAGAGCAGCCCGCTGGCCGCGGCCGCCGCCGGGTCGCCGGGGACGCCGAGCACCGTCCCCGCCGGAATCGGATGCGGTCCGGCCAGCCACACCGAGGCGGCCGTCGTCAGCGGATCGATCCGCTCCGCGCCCAATCCGGCGGCTTCGATCAGGTCCAGGCCCTCGGGCCGGCGGACGAGCAGCGCCTCGGCTCCGACGTCGATGGGATGGCCGGCCAGCTCGGCCACCCGCAACTTGCCCCCGACCGTCGACGCCGCCTCGAGGACCAGCACTTCCAGCTCGGGCCGGTCCCGACCCAGCCGCTGCGCCGCCGCCAACCCCGCGATGCCGCCCCCGATCACGACGACCCGCATGCTGGCATCGTCGCAGGTGCTCAGGCGGGGTCCAGCGGGGCGTTGCCGAACACGGCGTCGAAGCGGCGGCACCACACAGCGACCGAACGGAACCGGGACAGGTCGATTCCCGCCGGGACGACGTAGTTCTGGTTGCCGCTGGTCGCCTTGAGCCGGCCGAGCCGCAGGTGATCGCCCACCGAGCGGGAACCCGCGGCAGTGGCGGCCAGCACGACGTGCACATCGGGGCCGTCGGAGGTGTCGAGGTGCTCGAGCCGGACGAGGTAGCGCCCGTCGGGCAACCGCACCAGCAGGGCCCGGCCGGTGGTCCGATGCTCGCCCGAGCGGAAGTCACCGGCGCGAACCACCACGGGGGTGCCCGTTGGCGCAGTTGGGGCCGGCGACCTCGCCGCCGGGCCAGCCGGCCGGGCGGGCGCCGCGCTGCCCCCCGCACCGTCCGACGACGCACTGACACCGGGCAGGGCTTCGTCGACGTAGGAGTGCGTCCAGAGCTTCCACGGCTGGAAGAGCGCCAGGCCAACGCCGGCCGTCAGGGCCACGGCCGCGGCCGAGGCGACCACCCAACGCCGGCGGGTGGAGCGAGGAGTCCGCACAGCAACAATTGGACCGCATCAGCCCGCCCGCTCGGCCCGATCCCCTCGGGCGGTAAGGCCCCGGTAAGGGCGGTCCCACGACCCCCAGGGTCACCGCCGAGGGTCACCGCCGAGGGTCGCGGCCGAGGGTCGCGGCAGAGGGTTATCAGCCCAGCGAACGGACCAGCTCGACCACCCGGGTCAAGGCGTCGGGATCGGTCTCGGGCAGCACTCCGTGGCCGAGGTTGAAGATGTGCCCGTCGGCCCGGCGGCCCTCCTCGACGATCCGGCGGACCTCCTGCTCCACCACCGGCCACTCGGCCAGCAGCAGCGCCGGGTCGAGGTTGCCCTGCACGACCACGGGACCCGTCGGGGCGGCGGCGCGCAGCTGGTCGGCCGCCTCGTCGAGGGGTGTACGCCAGTCGACCCCGACGACGTCGGCCCCCGCGGCGCGTATCAGCGGCAGCAGATGCCCGGTGCCGACGCCGAAGTGGATGCGCGGCACGGTGGTGCCGATCATCGAAAGCACCCGCTGACTGTGGGGCAGCACGAATCGCCGGTAGTCGGCGGCGGAGAGGGCCCCGGCCCAGGAGTCGAACAGCTGCACGGCTGAGACGCCGGCCTCGATCTGGACGGTCAGGAAGGCGGCCGTGATCATCCCCAACCGCTCGAGCAGTGCGTGCCAGAGCACCGGTTCGCCGTGCATGAGCGCTTTGGTGCGGGCGTGGTCGCGGGACGGCCCTCCTTCCACCAGGTAGCTGGCCAGAGTGAACGGCGCCCCGGCGAAACCGATCAGCGGGATCGAACCCAGTTCCCCCACCAACCGTCGCACGGCCTGGTCGACGTATGCGACGTCGGCGGCGACCAGCGGCCGTAGCGTCTCCAGATCGGCGGCGGTGCGTATCGGCTGGGCGACGACCGGGCCGATGCCGGGCACGATGTCGAGATCGACCCCGATCGCGACGAGCGGCACCACGATGTCGGAGAAGAGGATGGCCGCGTCGACGCCGTGGCGCCGTACCGGTTGCAGGGTGATCTCGGTGACGAGGTCGGGGTCGCGGCAGGCCTGCAGCATCGACGTCGTGGCCCGCAACGCGCGGTACTCGGGCAGGGAACGCCCCGCCTGGCGCATGAACCAGACCGGCGGCCGACGGTCCGCCTCACCCCGGGCCACCCGCACCAGCAGGGGGCGCGGGTCGGTGTCCATCCCCCTCATCCTGGCATGGCGGCAAGACCGCTTCCTCCGACCGCACCCGCGACCGACGCATCGGCGAATCGGCGCGCCGCCCCTCGGCGGGCCGCGCCCTCGCCCGGCCGGCGGCGCGCCTGAGGGAAAAGGTCAGTACCCCGTGCCACCGTG
Source organism: Actinomycetota bacterium (assembly GCA_030947395.1). Taxonomy (GTDB): domain Bacteria; phylum Actinomycetota; class Actinomycetes; order Mycobacteriales; family Jatrophihabitantaceae; genus JALZBL01. Next base: position 2,623 of record JALZBL010000249.1, read on the forward strand.
CACTCGAGTCCGAACCCCGGCCACCAACGCCAGAGGCACCACTGTCCGCGGAGAGATGACATGGAACTGGATCTGATGCCCTGCCCGACCTGCCTCGAGGTCACCCTGGTGGAGGTTCCGCCCTGCCCGGACGAGCACGGTGCCGGCTGCCCGGACCGGGCGTGCACCGTCTGCGGCACGGCGTTCAGCCTCGCCGACAGCTCCGCGGTCCTCGAAGCGGGCACCCGCGCGATGACGGGGGCCCCGGCGCGCTCCCGGTCAAGTACCCGACGCGTTCGGTCGGCGGCGTGAACAACTCCTCGACCATCGGTCCGACCGAACGCGACGTGGCCGAACCCGAGACCTTCCGGCGGGCGGTGGAGAGCCTGGAGGCGACCACGGTGCGCCCCGACGTGCGGGTCGAGCCGATCCGCGCCCCACAGCGCCTGGCTCCCTACAGCTACGCCCTGTCGGCCGACGTCGTGGGCAGCGGGGCGGGGGAACCGGCGACCGGACGCCTAGTGCTGCTCCACGACCCGGAAGGCGCCGAGGCGTGGGACGGCGACCTGCGGCTGGTGGCCTACGCCAGCGCCGACCTCGACCAGGACATGATGGGTGATCCGCTGCTTCCCCAGGTGGGGTGGAGCTGGCTGCTCACCGCCCTGGATGAGCGTGGCGCGGCGTATACCGCCGCCGGGGGCACCGTCACCCAGACCACCTCCACTCGCTTCGGCGATGTGCACGGGCCGGAATCCGCCACCACGCTGGAACTGCGCGGGTCGTGGACAGCGACTACGGACGCCTTGGGCCCGCATCTGTTGGCCTTCGTCGATCTGCTCGCCACCGCCGCCGGCCTGCCGCCGGAGGGCGTCACGGTGCTCGGTCGGTGACCGCGACGTCACCCGCGCCACGATGACCCACCCCGGCGCCACGATGACCCACCCCGGCGCCACGATGACCCACCCCGGCGCCACGATGGCCCACCCCGGCGCCGCCACGACCTGCAC
>JALZBL010000250.1 GCA_030947395.1 Actinomycetota bacterium
GCTCTGCGCCGCGTGCTCGCGCTCGGCCCGCAGCGCGCGCTCGGCCGGGTCGCCGAGGAACCAGCGGTGTAGGGCGCTGCGAGCCGGCCCGTCGTGCGACGTCTGGTCGCCGAGCAGCGCGACGGCGAGCCGGTTCTGCACGAGGGTCACGCCGAGGTCGGTGACGACCTGTGCGGGTGTGTCGGCGAGCCGGTCGAGCACGCGCATGACGCCCGGCGGGACATGCTCGGTGCGCCGCACCCGGCCGGGCGTGCCGTGGCCCGCGAGCCGGAACAGGTGGTCGCGCTCGTCGAGCGTCAGTCGCAGCCCGCGCGCCAGGGCCGTGAGCATCTGCTCCGAGGGCTGCGGCCCCGCTGCTGCTCCAGGCGCGTGTAGTAGTCGGTCGACATGCCGGTGAGCGCGGCGACCTCCTCTCGCCGCAGCCCTTCCGTACGGCGTCGCAAGCCGACGGGCAGGCCGACATCCGCAGGCCGCAGGGCCTCACGTCGGCGGCGAAGGAAGTCGGCGAGAGCGGTTCGGTCCACGCGTCCAGCGTGCGGCGTACGCACGGCGGCGTCCAGGGACCGCCGGTCCCTGGATAAGGGCTCCTCTCCCGGACGGCCGACAAGCGGCGCAGGGTGGACGCATGACCCAAGCCACCAGTCGCAAGACCGCTCTTATTACCGGCGCGAGCCGCGGCCTGGGCCGCAGCACCGCCCTCCACCTTGCCCGCGCGGGCGTCGACGTCGTCGGGACGTTCGTCGCCGCCAAGGACGCCGCCGACTCACTCGTCGAGGACGTGCAGGCCGCGGGCAGCAAGGCCGTGGTGCTGCCCCTCGACGTGGCGGACTCGTCGTCGTTCCCGTCGTTCGTCGAGCAGCTGCAGCGCGCACTGCGCGAGGAGTTCGGGCGGGAGAGGATCGACTTCCTCGTCAACAACGCCGGGACGTCGCTGCACGAGTCGTTCGCGACGACGACCGAGGAGCAGTTCGACGAGATCGTCGACGTGCACCTCAAGGCGCCGTTCTTCCTCACCCAGGCACTGCTGCCCGTGCTCGCCGACGGCGGCCGGATCGTCAACATCTCGACCGGCCTGGTCCGGATCACGGCACCCGGCTCGGCGGCGTACGCCGCGGCCAAGGGCGCCGTCGAGGTGCTCACCCGCTATCAGGCGCAGGAGCTCGGCAGCCGCGGCATCCGCGTCAACGTCGTCGCGCCCGGCGCGGTCGCGACCGACTTCTCCGGCGGCAGGGTCCGCGACAACCCGCAGGTCGGCGAGATGGTGCGCGGCGTGACGGCACTCGGGCGCCTCGCCCAGCCCGACGACATCGGCGCGGCGGTCGCACTGCTACTGGCCGACGGTTTCGGCTGGGCGAGCGGCGCCAAGATCGAACTGACCGGCGGCCAGCGCCTCTGACCCCGGACCGAGCAATCATTGGACTTCGTGCTCTGTCGTGTCACCCGATGTCCCGCCGTGCCGCGCGATGATCAACGAAATTACCGGCATGATCTTGATCGGTGATCATGCGAAACGGGGCAGGCTTGCTGACAGGGCGTTATGACGCCGGGAAGCGTGGACACACTCGCGGGGGGACGGTCGTCAGAGCGGGGTGACATAGGCGGCGGTGATGCCGCCGTCGACGAGGAACGTCGAGGCGGTGATGAACGACGCGTCGTCGCTGGCGAGGAAGGCCACCGCGGCCGCGATCTCGTCGGCCTCGCCGAAGCGTCCCATCGGGATGTGCACCATCCGCCGGGCGGCGCGCTCCGGGTCCTTGGCGAACAGTTCCTGCAGCAGCGGGGTGTTGATCGGCCCGGGGCACAGCGCGTTCACCCGGATGCCCTCGCGGGCGAACTGCACGCCGAGCTCGCGGCTCATCGCCAGCACACCGCCCTTGCTGGCGGTGTAGGAGATCTGCGAGGTCGCCGACCCGAGCACGGCAACGAATGACGCGGTGTTGATGATCGACCCGCCGCCCGCCCCGCGCATGTGCTCGATGGCGTACTTGCAGCAGAGGTAGACAGAAGTCAGGTTGACGCGCTGCACACGGTCCCAGGCCTCGAGGCCGGTGTCGAGGATTGAGTCGTCGTCCGGCGGCGAGATACCGGCATTGTTGAAGGCCACGTGCACACGCCCGTAGCGCTCGACGGCCTCCTCGAAGAGGCCCTTCACCTGGGCCTCGTCCGACACGTCGGCCTGGACGAACAGGCCGCCCACCTCGGCCGCGGCCCGGGCGCCGGCCTCGGCGTCGAGATCGGCGCACACCACGGTCGCACCTTCCTGGGTGAAGCGGCGCACGGTGGCAAGGCCGATCCCGCCGGCCGCGCCGGTGACGACTGCCGTGCGGCCCTCGAGCCGTCCAGTCATACCCGGGCCTCCTTCGTCGAGAGGAAGACGTTCTTGGTCTCGGTGAATGCGAACGGCGCGTCGGGGCCGAGTTCGCGCCCGAGTCCCGATGACTTGAAGCCGCCGAACGGTGTCCAGTAACGAACCGACGAGTTCGAGTTGACCGACAGGTTGCCGGAGTCGATGCCGCGGCTGACCCGGATCGCCCGCCCGAGGTCGCGCGTCCAGATCGAACCGGACAGGCCGAAGTCGCTGTCGTTCGCGACCCGGACCGCGTCGGCCTCCTCATCGAAGCGCAAGACCGACACGACCGGGCCGAAGATCTCTTCGTGCAGCGTGCGGTCGCGCGGATCGCTCGGGGTCAGGACGGTCGGGGGAAACCAGAATCCCGATTCGGTGGGGCCGGCGCTGCCGCGGAAGGCGACGATGCTGTCATCGGGGACGTACGCCGCCACCCGCGCCCGCTGTTCGGCGCTGATGAGCGGCCCCATCTCGGCCGCCTCGTCGGTCGGATCGATGACTGCGACGCCCTTCACCGCCTGCTCGAACAGCTCCATGAACCGGTCGTACGCGCCGCGCTCGACGAGGATGCGGGACCGGGCGCAGCAGTCCTGCCCGGCGTTGTCGAACGCGGCGTAGGGCGCGGCGGCCGCCGCCGCCTCGAGGTCGGCGTCGGCGAAGATCACGTTGGCGCTCTTGCCGCCCAGCTCGAGGGTTACCGGCTTGATGCGGGCCGCGCAGCCGACCATGATCTGCCGCCCGACCTCGGTCGAGCCGGTGAAGACGATCTTGGCGATGTCCGGGTGCTCGACGAACCGCTGACCGACCACGCTGCCCTTGCCGGGCAGCACTTGGACGACGTCGGGCGGCAGGCCGGCCTCGAGCGCCAGTTCGGCCAGTCGTAGCGCGGTCAGCGGCGTGAGCTCGGCCGGTTTGAGCACCACGGTGTTGCCGGCGGCCAGGGCCGGGGCGAAACCCCACGACGCGATCGGCATCGGAAAGTTCCATGGCACGATCACACCGATGACGCCGAGCGGCTCGTGGAAGGTCACGTCGATGCCGTCGGCGACCGGGATCTGCTGGCCGATCAGCCGCTCGGGGCTGCCCGCGTAGTAGGCGATCACGTCCCGGACGTTGCCGGCCTCCCAGCGGGCGTTGCGAATGGTGTGCCCGGAGTTTGCGACCTCCAGCTGCGCGAGGTGTTCGCGGTCGCCGTCGACGGCGTCGGCGAAGCGGCGAAGCAGCCGAGCGCGGTCGCCGGGCGCGACCGTGCGCCAGGT
>JALZBL010000251.1 GCA_030947395.1 Actinomycetota bacterium
GGCGAGGTCGGCGGCGCTCCCGCCGGCACCTCGGCGAACGAGCCGATGGTCCCGGGCGGGCGCTCGAAGACCACCAGATCATCGGGCGCCGACCCGCCGGCCGCACCGGGTGGCCGCGCCTCATCCTCAGGACGGCTCATCGGGATCAGATTACGGCGGGCATCGTCAGCGGTGGCCGGTCAGATCGAGCGCCGGCGCGAACCCGCCGGGTGCACCGCCGGTGGCCGGCGGCAGCGGGCTCTGGCTCGGCGCATGAGTACCGGCCGGAGCCGGGACGCCGCCGCCGGCCGTCGGCGCCGTGGAAGCCACCATCCCGACCATCACGGTGGCGGCCGCGGCGACGGACAACCCGATGAACGGCAGATGGAGCCGGTGTCCCGACTCGGTCGCGGCGGGGCCGCTCTCACCGAGGACCGAACCGCGAAGCGTCTCAGCGGAGGGGGAAGGAGCCGCCGCGGGCGGGGCCGTCGGAAGGCCGGACCCGGCGGACGGGTCGGACGGGTCGGACGCGGCCGACGTCTCGGTGCCGAAGGCGGCGAACATCGGCTGGCCGTCCGCGGACAGTCCCGAGATCGGTGGGGAGCCGCCCAGCGGCGCTGAGGACGGCAGCATGCGCAGCCGCTCGAGCAGGTCCCGGGGCAGGCAGGGCAGCGGTGCCGAGCGCAGCAGCGATCGGGCCTGGCGCTGGTCGGCGACCGCGGCGCGGCACTCGGCGCACTCCCCGATGTGTTGCTGGGCCCGGTGACGCGCCCCGTCGCGCAGGACGCCGTCGGCGAATGCGGCCACGGCCTCGTCGCTCAGGTGCGGCGGGGCGAAGCGGGTGCCGGGACGACTCATGCGCCGACTCCCGCGGTGCCAGTGGTGCTCGCGATTGGCGCCGGTGCGGATCGGCTCGCCGGCTCGGCCGGCCGGACACCCGGTGCCCGGTGGGCGAGCGCCTCGCGCAGCAGCACCCGGCCTCGGTGGATCCGGGAGCGCACCGTGCCCACCTTGATGCCGAGGGTGGCCGCGATCTCCTCGTAGGACAGTTCCTCGAGGTCACACAGGACAACGGCGGCGCGGAAGTCGGCCGGCAGCGCGTCGAGGGCGTCCTGGATCTCGGGATCGAGGTGGGTCTCGGCGTAGCGCTGCTCGGGGCCCGCACTCGCGGAGGCCAGCCGGTCCGCCGCGTCCTCGGGCAGGGCGTCGAACCGGATCCGAGCCCGCCGCCGCACCATGTCCAGGAAGAGGTTGGTGGTGATGCGGTGTAACCAGCCCTCGAATGTGCCGGGGGTGAAGTCGGACAGCGAGCGGAACACCCGCACGAAGGTTTCCTGCGTGAGATCCTCGGCGTCGGCCCGGTTGCCGGCCAGGCGGTAGGCCAGCCGGTAGACCCGATCGGCGTGCTGGCGCACGACGTCGTCCCACGTCGGCGCGGCCCAAGCGGCCGAGTCGGTGGCGGGCAGCGCGTCGTCCATGCTCATCATTGTGCCGCCTGCCGGCTGTGCGCGCCCTGTGGGTCCGCCCTAGTCTCAGCCGACGTGCATCACTACGACGAGCCGACCGCCGCGCTGTCGCGAGCCCTGGCCGAGCACTGCCTGGACCGGCTGGCGATGACCGCCCCACTGGACCACTCCCTCACCGCCGAGGAGCTGGACCAGGTGGCCGGCCAGACCGTCACCGCCGACGGCCTCGGCTCAGCCGCGGTGTCGCTGTGGACCGACGTCCTGGCCAAGGCCTGCCTGTCGGTCGACCATCCGCGTTACCTGTCCTTCATCCCCAATGCACCGTCCAAAGCCGCGGCGGCCTTCGACATGCTGGTCGGGGCGTCGAGCGTCTACGGCGGATCGTGGCTGGAAGGCTCGGGGGCGGTGTACGCCGAGAACCAGGCGCTGCGCTGGCTGGCCGATCTGGCCGGGATGCCGCACGGGGCGGGCGGGGTGTTCGTCCAGGGCGGCACCATCGGCAACCTCTCGGCATTGGTCGCGGCCCGCGAGGCGGCCAAGGCGGCCCGCACCACCGCGCCGCAGCGGTGGGCGGTGTGCGTCACCACCGAGACCCACTCGTCGGTCAAGCACGCGCTCGCCGTCGTCATGGACGTCGACGTGATCGAGATCCCCGAAGACGAGCGCGGCCGGATGACCGCCGGCGCGCTGCGCGAGACGGTGTCCGCGCTCACGCCCGGGCAACGGGACGGGATCTTCGCCGTCGTCGCCACCGCCGGATCGACCAACCTGGGCATCGTCGACGACATCGCCGGTTGCGGTGACGTGGCCCGTCAGCACGGGTGGTGGCTGCACGTCGACGGGGCCTACGGCGGGGCCGGGCTGGCCGCACCGACCGTGCGGTACCTGTACGACGGCATCGACCGGGCCGACTCCTTCATCGTCGATCCACACAAGTGGCTGTTCGCGCCGTACGACGCCTGTGCGCTGCTTTACCGCGACCCGGTGCTGGGTCGGGCGGCCCACACCCAGCACGCGGCCTACCTGGACCCGGTGACGGCCGAGGGAGAGTGGAACCCGTCGGACTACGCGATCCAGCTGACCCGCCGGGCGCGCGGCCTGCCGTTCTGGTTCTCTCTCGCCGTCAACGGCACCCGCGCCTACACCGAGGCGGTGGAACGCACGCTGGCCGTGGCCCGAGCGGGAGCGGCGATGGTGCGGGCCGCCGATCACCTGCGCCTGGTGGTCGAACCGGACCTGTCGGTGGTCGTCTTCGAACGGCTCGGCTGGATCACCGCCGACTACCAGGAGTGGAGCGCGCGGTTGCTCGCCGAGGAGCGGGCGTTCGTCACGCCGACGACGCACCGGGGCCGGGTCTGCACGCGGGTCGCGGTGGTCAACCCGCTGACCAGCGAGGACGATCTGGCCTACGTGTTCGAGTCCATGCGCTGAGGCCCCGGCCGATAAGGTATCGCCCATGGCGGAGGCGATGCTGGGTGTGCCCAGCCTGACGTTTGTCGAGAGCTGGGCGGACGAGGACGAGGTGCTGACCACCGCTCGGGCCCGTGGGCTGGAGCTGGGTTGCATCCCCATCGGGCCGGCCGGCGGGGCGACGCTGCGGTTCCTGGCCAGCGTGGTCGGAGCGCGCGCCGTGGTCGAGGTCGGCACCGGGGCCGGAACGTCCGGAGTCTGGCTGCTGCGCGGCATGCGCCCGGACGGGGTGCTGACCACCGTCGACATCGAACCGGAGCACCAGAAGGCGGCCCGCGAGGCCTACACCCAGGCCGGCGTCGCCCCGGGCCGGTTCCGGCTGATCAACGGTGCGGCGGGCGAAGTGTTGCCCCGACTGACCGATGCCGCGTACGACCTGGTGTTCGTCGACGCGGACAAGATCGCCTACGGCGACTACTACGACCAAGCCGTGCGACTGCTGCGCCCCGGCGGCGTGGTGGCCTTCGACAACACCCTGCGCCATGACCGGGTGGCCGACCCGGGCGCTCGGGACGACTCCACCGTCGCGATCCGGGAACTGGTCGGCGCGGTCCGCGACGACGAGCGGCTGGTGGCCACCCTGTTGCCGGTCGGCGACGGTCTCCTGGCGGCGGTCAAGCGCTGAGTTCGCCCCGGCCGCAAGCGCTGAGGTCGGCCGGCCTCAAGCCCTGAGTTCGGCCACCCC
>JALZBL010000252.1 GCA_030947395.1 Actinomycetota bacterium
GTCCGGCTTCGGGTAGCCCACGCCCCGCACGATGGCCAACCGGCCGTCCTGCCACATCTTGTGCAAGCCGGTCAGGCCCGGATTGAGGCCGAGCTGGTCGTCGAGGTGCAGCACGTCCCCGGCCGCATAGGCCAGCTCCGGGCGCGCGTCGTGATAGGCCGAGTCGGCGTAGGGGACGACGGTGTTCAGCCCGTCGTTGCCGCCGTAGAGCGTGAGCACGACGAGCACGCTGGCGTCCGCCGGCCGCGGGTCGGAGGCGGCGCGCTGGAGGAGCTGGTGCCAGGTCACCGCGGTGGCGCCGGCGGCCAGGGCGGCGCCACCCGTGACGCCAGAGGCCACGAGGAACTGGCGCCGGTTCAGGGAGGGCATGGCTGGCTCCGTTCTCGGCTGGGCCGATAGGGCGGAAGGCGGGACCGGGCAATCGGCCCGGATGGGGAAAGGGCCCGCGCAATCAGTGCACGAGGTACTCCGGAGTGTTGAGGGCCAGCGCGAGCAGCTCCGGCGGGCGGCTGAGGGCCGGCTTCAGGGCCGCGACGCTGCGCTGACTCCACCGCCCGACGCCGATCAGGTGCCCCACGGCGTCCAGCCGGCCGGTGGCCGCGGTGTGCTCGAGCGCCGACAGGTCGGCCTTGGCCGCGAGTTCGGTGGCGGTCCGTAACCGGACGTCGGCTGCGGCCGTCGAGAGCCAGGCCTGCCCGTTGGGCCATCCGGCCACGCTCGGCGGGTAGAACGGGATCTGCCCGAGCCCCCGCAGCGCCGGCAGCAGCTTGCGCGCGCCGGCCTCGTCGAGGGCGGTGCCCATAGCGCGCACGGCACCGGTTAGCCACTCGAGCGGGCCCAGGACGAGGCTGTCCGCCGCCGCGGCGAAGCTCGGGTCCAGCAGCATCGCGCGCAGGAGCCGGGTGAGGTCGCGGTCCGGGCCGTAGGCGGCCACCAGCCGGTCGACGGTCGCCCGCTCCGGCGGGGTGTCACTTACGAGCTGTCCGTACATCCGGGTCGCCACGTGGCGCGCCGAGGCCGGCTGGGCCAGCACCGCGTCGCCGAATCCGACCTGGTCAAGATTGCCGGTGACTCCCAGCACGGTCTTGGCGCCGGCGTCGTGACGCCGGGGCACCAGCGCCGCCGTCCCGTCCCGTCGGACCTGCCAGCCGGTGAGCGCCCGCGCGCCTTCCCGGACGTCGGTCTCGGTGTAACCGCTGCCGTGGCCGAGCGCGAACAGCTCCATGAACTCCCGGGCCAGGTTCTCGTTCGCGCCCTGGACCGTGTTCTTCTCCCCGTCGAGCCAGTACAGCATCGCCGCATCGATCAGCACCGCCTGACCGAGCGCGGCGAAGTTGCCACGGCCGAGGCGGCGCAACATCTCGTTCTGCGCCAGAAGGGCCCCGGCGCTACGGACCTTGGTGGCCGAGGTTGCGAAGTGGTTGTGCCAGTACCAGGTCAGCTTCTCCTCGAACGGCGCGTCCGCGCTGGTCATCCGGCGCAACCACCAGCCGGCCAGCGTGAGAATCTGGGCCCGGCGGGCCTTGTTGCGCGCCTGCTTCTGCTCCTTGGGCGCGTTCTTGGCGACCCGCTCGATCGGGGAAAACGTGGGCACCGGCACGGCGCGGGATCCGGCGTCGGTACCCGCCCGCACGGCCAGCATGCGCTCCACGAAGGCCCCGCGGCCGGTGCGGAGCGCGGCATCTACCTCGGCCCCCGTGGCCCCGAAGCCGGTCCGACGGACCAGCCGGGCCATCGCCACCCATTCCGGCGACTGCGTCATCGTCACCCCATCCGTCGGTCTCACCCGTGGCTTACCCTCTGGCGATCTCTTCGGGTTCAGCGTGCCCGGGCGATGTTCGAGGCGGGTCAGGGAAAGGGCAGCGCTCGGTGACGATCCCGCCGCGCACGGACGGCCCGCAAAGGCCCGCGGACACGGAGAATCGGACCCGGTCGACCGGCTTCACCTGATGCTGACAATCCGCGAGCCGCGGCCGAACCCGCTGCCCGCACGCTGGTCCAGAAGGCGAACCAGCCGTTCATCGACTTGAGGAGTCCATCGACCATGACCAACAAGATCGCCCTTACCGTCGGCGCGGCCGTCGTGGGTGGCGCCGCGGCCACCGCAGTAATGCTCGGCACCACCGCCGGCGCCGCGCCGAGCACGACCCCCAGCGCCCCGACGTCGGGCAGCACCACCGCCCCGGCCAAGCCGGGAGCCAAGCACGCCGGCAAGCACGCCGGCAAGGACCACCACGGCAGTCTGCGGTTGCGCAACGTCCAGCACGGGACGTGGGTGACCAAGTCCGGCAAGAGCAGCAGCACCTTCGTCACCCATTCCGCGGTGCAGGGATCGGTGAACGCGGTATCGGCGACGTCGATCACCGTAAAGGCCAGCGACGGCTACGCGGCGACGTTCGCGGTCACCAAGGACACGAAGGTCCGCATCTGGACGAACGGCAAGCCGGCCAGCTCGACCATCGGCGCGGTGAAGCCCGGCCTGCACGTGGCCGTGGTCGGCGTCGGCACGCCCAAGGCGACCGCGGAGCACATCGTGATCGGCACGCGCAAGTAACCAGCCGTCGGTCAGCGGACCAGTGCCGCAGGGATCAGTGCCGCAGGGATCAGTACGGCCCCGGGGGAGCCGATACTGATCCGGGTGCGGGCACTGACCCGGGCGCCCGTATTGACCCGGGCGCCAGCACTGGTCCGGGCGCCGGCACTGGTCCGCCGACCGGCAGGTAAACGGTGAAGCGGGCCCCGCCCTCAGCGGCGTGGCCCGCTTCTACCGTTGCGCCCAGCCGACGCACCAGCCCGTAGACGATCGCCAGACCGAGCCCGGTGCCCACCTGGCGCACCCCGCGGTAGCGCTCATAGAGGACGGAGCGCTCGAAGGCCACCGCCAGATCCTCCTCCCGCAGGCCCGGTCCTCCGTCGCGCACCTCGAGCACCGCTCGTTCCGGCTCGAGCCGCAGCGCCAGCACGATCGGCGCGCCGGCCGGCGTGACCCGCAGCGCGTTCTCGAGCAGACCGTCGAGCACCTGCCGGAGGCGCCCGGCGTCGCTGGGCACCACCACGACGGCGTCGGGCGCGTCGAGACGAAACGGCACCCCGGAGCCGGTGCAGCGCGCCGACCACACGGTCGCGGCGTCGGCGACCAGCGAGGTGACGTCGACCGGCCCGATGTCGACGCGAAACTCCGCCGCGTCCAACCGGGCCAGGTCGAGCAGGTCGGCCACCAACCGTTCGAGGCGGCGCGACTCACGATGCACGACCGCGCCGGCCGCGGCGACCTCGTCGGCCGGGATAACCGAGTCGGCGAGCGCCTCGGCGTATCCGGTGATGGCGGTCAACGGGGTGCGCAACTCGTGTGAGACCGAGAGGAGGAACTCCCGCTGACGGGCCTCCGAGTGCGACAGCGCCGCGGCCAGGGTGTTGACCGCCGCCCCCACCTCCGCCACCTCGGTCGGACCGCCCGGCTCGACGGCCACGTCACGCCGACCCGCGGCCAGGGCGTGCGCCGCCTCGGCGGTCCGGCGCAGGGGCCGGGCGATGCGGTAGGCGACCAGCAGCCCGAGGCCGACCGCGATGGCGGCGGCGATCAGCAGCGCCAGCAG
>JALZBL010000253.1 GCA_030947395.1 Actinomycetota bacterium
GTTCCCAGGTGGCGCGCCAGCCGATCCGCAGGACGACCAGGACGATTATCGCGGCGAAGGCGACGCTGCCGAGTTGACGGCTCAGAATCAGTGCGACCCCGGCGCCGGCCAGCGTGAGCTGGGTCGCCGTGGTCAGGAGCGATTCCCGGCGCCGGATCGCCACGACACCCACTGCGGCGACGGCGAAGGCCGCACAGATCTCGACTCCCCCCGTGCTCACCATCGCGGACGCGAACAGGGCCATGGGTGTGAGTCCCACGAAAGCGCCCAGCAGGGCCCGGCGCCCGAGCCAGCGGACCAGGTGGAAGGCGCCGGCGAACAGCAACAGTGACGCCATCAGCACGCTGACGAACCGGGCGGCGAGGAACGCCTGGGTCGGCGTCGTCGCCAGGTCCGCGACGAAGCCGAGGGGGAAGTACAGGAAGGGTGGGTAGCTGCCGACCGGCGTGGCGCGCAGCACGGTGCCGCTGGCCCTCGACGCCGTCTTCGGCAGGCAGGCGGCGGTTCGCTCCGGGTGGAAGGCGGTGCACTTGAAGCCGTCGGGGGCGAGACGGGCCGGGATCCGGACCACCCGGCTGATCGACGCGTTGCGCTTCACCAGCCGTCGCGCCGAGGCGGGAACCGGATCGCGGAATGGCTCACCAATGTGCAGGCGACCGACGCCGAGGGCCTTGACCAGGTGGTCCGCCTCGTCCGCTGACGCGCCGGGTGGGTTGGACCCGGCCCAGGCCAACATGAGGAGGAGGTAGGGCAGGACGAACAGGGCGGCCGCGCTGTAGGGGCCGCGTCGCCGTCGCCGCGCCGCGGCATCGGACGGGCCCACCGTGTCCGACGCTTCCGGTGCACCGGCGCCGCCCGACGTCGCGGCGACCGGGTCACCGACCTCGGTCGTCGGCGAGGCCGGGCCCGAGCTCATGCGCGCCGGCTGGCGACGACCAGCATCTGGCCGGCCAATGGCTTGACCGGAGAACGCAAGTACCACGGCACGAGGAAGGTCAACCGGGAGGCCCGCGACTTCATCGTCAATGGGAGGAACCGGGGAGCCACGTGCTCGATCTGCCAGCCCAGGGACACGAGCAGATCACGAAGTGAGCGATCGGTGAAGATTGCCACGTGCGTGTAGTCGTCGAAGTACTCGTTCGGGTTCAGCCGGAAATTGGGCTGGATCAGCAGCAACCGTCCGCCGGGGCGCAGCACGCGGCTCGCTTCGTCGAGCAGCCGCAGGGTGTCTGCCCGTTCCAGATGTTCCAACAGGTTCGACGCGAACACGACGTCGAAGCTGGCGTCGGCGAATTGGCTCAGATCGGTGCAGTCGCCGACGACCGCGTGGACGCCGTCACGAGCCGAGGAGACGACCACGGCGTCGATGTCCATGGCCGTGACCCGGCCGGCGTCGACGGCGTTGGCGAAATCGCACCAGCCGGCACCGAGTTCCAGCACATCGGCGGTGGGACCGATCCACCGGGTGAGGTAGTCGCAGATGTGGCGCCACACGACATGGCGATTCGGGTCGGCGGCCAGTCGGGTCTCGAAGTAGCCAACCCGATAGACGCCGTCGACGTCGGCCGCGGCGTCAGGTGGCTGATGTTCAGGCATCTACCGATTTTCGCAGACTCCGGCGGCTGAACCGACGCTCCGGCCTCCCGGGCGAAGCGCCGCCCGTACCGCCTTTCGTCTGGGACGGCCTGACGCGCCCACTGTATCGAACACTTGTGCCATCGACGGGTTAGAGTGGCGTGATGTCGGTGACCTACCCGAACGGGGCACTGCAGACCTCACTGTGGGACCTGGCCACGTCGCCCGGTCCCGGTCCGCTCGGCGCCACCGTCGCCCGCACCACGCTCGGCGGCGGTGCCTGGCTCGATGCCCGACCGGGCTGGATCGGGGGCGCCGACGCGCTGTTCAGCCGGTTGGTCGACACCGTGCCCTGGCGAGCCGAGGAACGGGTGATGTACGACCGGTTGGTGGCGGTGCCGCGATTGCTGTGCTTCTACGACGAGGGCGATCCGTTGCCCGACCGCGTGCTGGAGGAGGCCAAGGCGATCCTGGACCAGCACTACGCCGCCGAACTGGGCGAGCCGTTCGCCACCGCCGGGCTGTGCCTGTATCGCGACGGCCGGGACAGTGTGGCCTGGCACGGCGACCGCATCGGCCGCAGCCGGACCGAAGACACGATGGTGGCGATCATCTCCGTCGGCGCGCCCCGGCCGTTGCTCCTGCGCCCGCGCGGCGGTGGTCCGACGGTCGTCCGCCGCGACATCGGCCACGGCGACCTGGTGGTGATGGGTGGCAGCTGTCAGCGGACGTGGGAGCACGCGATCCCCAAGACCGCTCGCTCGGTCGGGCCGCGCATCAGCATTCAGTTCCGGACCCAAGGCGTGCGCTGAACCGGCCAGCCGCGGCTACCGCGCCGGGTCGCGAAGCCGGATGGACAGGCACGTGACGCAGCCCTCGAGCTTCTCGAACTCGCTGATGTCGACCGGCACCGGGGTGTAGCCGAGGTCGGCCAGCTGGTCGGCCGAGCGCGGTGCCGCCGCGGACAGCAGCAGACGGCCCTCACCGAGGTCCACGACGTGCGCCCCAGCCTCCTCGGGCATCGCCCGGTAATGCGGAAAGAAGCCGGGATCGTCGAGGACCGGCGACCAGCCGATCACCGTCCCGTCCGGCAATGCGGTGACCGCGGACTTCAGGTGCAGGGCCCGGTGCAGCGGCACCGCCGTCACGTCGCGACCGGCGGCGCGGAGCAGGGCGCGTAACTGGGCCACCCCGCCGGCGTCGGTGCGTCCGCCCCGCCCGACGTAGACCCGGTTGCCGATCTTGAGCACGTCCCCACCGTCGAGGTGGCCGGGCGCCTCGATGGTTTCGCAGCGGTAGCCCAGACGGCGCAACGCGTCGGCGGTGCCGCTCACCTCCGGGCGACGCTGCGCGGCGCCGGGATGGGCCAGCACGGCCAGCGATCCGAACATCACGGCGGTGTCCTCGACGAACACCCCGTCCGCGCAGTCATCGGCCGACTCCACCTCGACCGGCTGCCACCCCGCGCCGGTCAGCGCCGCGACGTAGCCCTGCCACTGGGCCTGCGCGAGTGCGACGTCGACCGGCGCCCGCTGAATGTGCGTGGTGATCCCGTCGGCCAGGCGAGGCGAGGGCCGCCGGATCAGGGCGACGCGGTGTTCGGTCATGCCGGGCATCCTGTCAGGGATCTGGTCCGCCGTGACATCGCTGCTCAGGCCGGGAGGACGGCCATCGGATCACACCGGGAGGACGGCCAGCCAGGGCTCGTCCCAGCCGGCGACCGACAGGTGCGCATCGACGTAGGCCGACCGGGCGATCGCCACCTCGCCGCCGGCCGACGGGTCGTAGCTACGCAGCGTCGATCCGTCCGGCGTCGCCGCGAAGGCGAGCACGACGTGTCGAGGGGCGACGTGGTCACCGATGTACAACGCCGCGGGGTATCCGGCGCGGACGGCGGCGACCACCTCGTCGAAGTCTCGGCCTCGCTCGCGCGGATGGTCGATGCGCACCCGGTACGCCCGGCCGCCGCCGCCCAGCTGGCGGGCCAGCGCCCACGGTTGCGTGCCG
>JALZBL010000254.1 GCA_030947395.1 Actinomycetota bacterium
GCACCAGCCCCCTGTACGCCCTGCAGACGGTGTTCTCCATCGATCACGGCGCGGTACGCGCGACCACCGGCGACGTGTACGGCGTGATCTCGCTGGTGTTCTGGTCGGTGACCCTGGTCGTTTCGGTCAAGTACGTCACGGTCGTCATGCGCGCCGACAACGGCGGCGAGGGCGGAGTCATGGCGCTGGCCGCTCTGGCCGGCCGGGTGCTGGACGGGACCCGCCGGACCAATGCGGTGATCGTGTTGGCCATCCTCGGCGCCAGCCTGTTCTACGGCGACTCGCTGATCACGCCCGCGATCTCGGTGCTGTCGGCCGTCGAGGGTCTGAAGATCGCGGCGCCGGGTCTGGGCCACCTCGTACTGCCCGTGGCGATCACGATTTTGACGATCCTGTTCGCCGGCCAGCGCTTCGGCACCCAGCGGGTCGGCGCGTTGTTCGGACCGGTGATGGGCCTGTGGTTCGCCGCCCTCGGCCTGGCCGGTCTGCGGGAGATCGTCGCCCAGCCCGGCATCGTCAAGGGCCTGTCGCCGACGTACGCCGTGGCGTTCATCGCCTCGCATCCGGTGACCGCTTTCGTCGCCATGGGCGCCGTCGTGCTGTGCATCACCGGGGCCGAGGCGCTGTACGCCGACATGGGTCACTTCGGGCGCCCGCCGATCCGCCGGGCCTGGTTCGCCATCGTGTTCCCCGCACTGACCCTGAACTACCTCGGCCAGGGTGCGCTGATCCTGCGGCATCCGTCGTCGATCTCGAGCCCGTTCTTCCTCCTGCTGCCGGCGTGGGGGCGGCTACCGATGGTGGTCCTGGCCACCGCGGCGACGGTCATCGCGTCGCAGGCGGTCATCTCCGGCGCGTTCTCGGTGTCCCGGCAGGCCATGCAACTCGGGCTGTTGCCACCGCTGACCGTGCGACAGACGTCGACCTCCGCCGCGGGTCAGGTCTACTTGCCCGCGATCAACGGGATCCTCCTGGTCGGCGTGCTTGCCTTGATGGTCGGGTTTCGCTCCTCAGCTCGGCTGGCTACCGCCTACGGGGTGGCGGTGACCGGGGCGCTTCTCATCGACACGATCCTGTTGCTCGTGGTCGCCCGGGCGCTCTGGCACTGGCCGCCGTGGAAACTGGTCCTCGCCGGCGTGGCCTTCGGCGGCGTGGAGGTCACGTTCTTTTCAGCCAACCTGACCAAGGTCGCCCACGGCGGGTGGCTGCCGCTGCTGATTGCCGCCGTGGTGTTCACGGTGATGACGACCTGGCAGCGCGGTGGTCGGATCGTCACCGAAAACCGAACCGCCGTCGAGGGCCCGCTCAGCGCCTTCATCGAGGACGTCCGGTCCCGCAACGTGCCTCGGGTGCCGGGCACCGCGGTCTTTCCGCACCCCTCGGCCGAGACCACGCCGCTGGCTCTGCGGGCCAACGTCGAATACAACGGCGTGCTGCACGCCAACGTCGTCATCGTCTCGGCACGAGCTGAGAACGTGCCGCACGTGCGGCCCGAGGACCAACTGAGCATCGACGACCTCGGTTACGACGACGACGGCATCATGCACATCGCGCTGCGCTACGGCTTCGCCGACCAGCCGAACCTGCCGAACGCGCTGCGCCGGGCCTGCGCCGACCACGCGACCGAGACCGAGATCGACCCCGACACGGCGTTCTACTTCGTGTCCCGGGCGACCCTGCGCCGCACCCGGGCGCCCGGATTGCGGCCGTGGCGCAAGGCCCTGTTCATCGGGCTCGCACACAACGCCGCCGACCGCGCCACCTTCTTCGGCCTGCCAGTGGATCGCACCGTCGTGATGGGGTCCCACGTCGACGTGTGATCCGGGGCGCGGGGCCAGCCCGCGTGATCGGCGATCCGCGGCCCGGCGGTCGCGTACCCGGTGCCCGTCCCCGGGCCGGCCGCAGGGGCCGACCCGGAGACGCTTGGATCAGGCCGAACCGCTGCGCCGCCGGCCGGAGCCGGTGAAGAGCGCACCGGCGAGGAGCAGCGCGGCGGCGGTCAGCATGAGCGGCACCGCGTTCGCCCCGGTGTAGGCCAACGAGCGGCCCGATCGGGACACCGGCACCACGTTGCCGACGGTCGAAACCGTGAGCCCGCGACCCGACGCGGGCGATCGCCCACGGGAGCCGGCGGCGATCACCGTGATCGGATGGGTCGGCCGTGGGTGGTTCGAGATCGGGCCGACCGGATCCGCCGGATCGGTCGGATCCGCCGGGTCACTCGGCGCCACCGGCCCGACCTCATCGGAACCGCCGCCGCACGAGGCACTCGCCCGGCCCAGCAGGCCGACGCCGTTTCCGCACACGGTCACCGGGACGGTCACGGGGACATCGACGATCCCCCCGCCTCCGGCACCGGTGCCCCCCGAATTGCTTGCCGGCGATGGTGCGCCGCACGACGCATCGGCGTTGCCGACGGCGTTCCCGCACACGAGTACGGGGATCGTAATGGGAGCCTCGACGGCGCGACGATTGTCGCCCGAGCCCGCGGTGCGGCCCGGACCGGTCGCGCCGGTACCACCGCTCGAGCACGATGCGCTCGCGCGGCCGAGCACGCCCACCGCGTTACCGCAGACGGTGACCGGTGCGTTGACCGGCGCGCGCACCAGAGTGCGGCCGGTAGGGCTCGCGCCCGACGATCCGCCGGCTGGCCCGGCGGAACCGTGAGCGTTGCTGCGACCCAACACCGCAACCGAGTTGCCGGAGACCGTCACCGGTGCATTCACCGGGGCGCGCACCACATTGCGGCCGGTCGTGCTCGCGCCCGACGACCCGCCGGCGGACCCGGCGGAACTGTGAGCGTTGCTGCGACCCAACACCGCAACCGAGTTGCCGGAGACCGTCACCGGTGCATTCACCGGGGCGGACACGATCGAGCGTCGGTGCCCGGTGGTGTCTGTCGGCGCGGAACCCGCGGCGTGGCTGCGCGCCGAAGTCGGGCGGCCGTGGCCGAGAACGTTGATCGAGTTCCCGGAGATCGTCACCGGCAGGTTGATCGGAGCGGCGATGATCGAGTGGTGCGTGGTGGGGTGCTGGTGGGCAGTGTCGGCGGCGGCGATGCCGGCGCTCAGCGCCCACAGGCCTCCCGCGCAGGCGGTCATTTGCAGCCCGCGTCTGATCCAGATGTTCATCGTTTCTCTCATTTCTGACTAGGGGGGTGCAGCGTGAGCTGCCGAGGCGCAGCGTGGTGTCGACTCGGGTCAACGCCAGCAGAGGTGCCTCAGGGGTGGGCAAGGGGTTCGCGCCGGATGGCTTCGGCGCGTTCCCGCCCTAGTCGGGTGAGAAGCCCGGGAGCAGAGCGGGACCGCTACCGGCAGACCGGGCCCAGGAGACGAGGTAGGCCCGATGGGCCGCCGGCGACAGACCAAAGGCGGAGGTGATCACGGCGCCCGGGGCGTCGGCTCCGGGCGGACGGGCGGTGGCCGACGTGGTGCTGCCGGGGCTCACCGCAGGGGGCTGATCGGGACGGACCGGCGGCTCCGGGTTGCGGGTCGGGCGCTCACCTGAGGTTGCGGGCACGGCGCCAGCGGGCGCCCCCGCCCGGCTCGGGTCGCTGCCCCCGGCGCCGGAAACGCCGCGAG
>JALZBL010000255.1 GCA_030947395.1 Actinomycetota bacterium
TCTCGCCGGGGATGTCGAAGCACCAGCGCAGGCTCAGATCGTGTTCGGCCTCGACGGCGCGCCGGGCGTCCTCGACCGCTTCGCAGAAGGCTTCGGCCGGGATGCCAGCGAGTACCGAGGTGTACGGCGTGAGCGTCAGTTCGGCGTAGCGCACGTTCTGCGCGGCCAGGTCGCGGCCGACCTCGTAGGTGAGCGTGCGCACGTCCTCGGCGTCGCGGATCAAGGCGACGACCGACAGGTAGACCCGGATGAAATGCCCGAAGTCGGTGAAGGTGAAGTACTCACGCAACGCGGCCTCGTCGGTCGGCACGGCCGTCGACCCGGCGTGCCGGGCGGCCAGCGCGGCCACCGTCCGCGGCGACGCCGAGCCCACGTGGTGTACGTGCAGCTCGGCCTTGGGCAGCCCAGCGACGAACGCGGACAGGTCCTGGGACGAAGCGCTCACCCGCCCATCCTGACCAGGGATGGCCGTGGTCACGCCGAGCGGGCCGCGGCCACCTTGGCCCGCGGCCGGGCGGTCCGGGGCGGCCGCCGGACCGGGGTCGACGACGCCGGCAACACGTGTCGCAGGAACCGGCCGGTGTGCGAGGCCTCGATCCCGGCGATCTGTTCGGGCGTGCCCTCGGCGACGACGAGGCCACCGCCCGAGCCGCCCTCGGGACCCATGTCGATCACCCAGTCCGCCGTCTTGATCACGTCGAGGTTGTGCTCGATCACCAGCACGGAGTTGCCCTTGTCGACCAGCGACTGAAGCACCCCGAGCAACTTCGAGACGTCCTCGAAGTGCAGGCCGGTGGTCGGCTCGTCGAGCACGTAGATGGTGCGGCCGGTCGAGCGCTTCTGCAGCTCGGAGGCCAGCTTCACCCGCTGGGCTTCGCCGCCGGACAGGGTCGGCGCGGGCTGGCCGAGCCGCACGTAGCCGAGACCGACGTCGACCAGGGTGTCCAGGTGCCGCGAGATCCGCGTGATTGGGGCGAAGAAGTCGGCCGCGTCCTCGATCGGCATCTCCAGCACCTCGGAGATCGTCTTGCCCTTGTAGTGCACCTCGAGGGTCTCGCGGTTGTAGCGGGCGCCCTTGCACACCTCGCAGGGCACGTACACGTCGGGCAGGAAGTTCATCTCGATCTTGATGGTGCCGTCGCCGGCGCACGCCTCACAGCGCCCACCCTTGACGTTGAACGAGAACCGGCCCTGCTGGTAGCCGCGGACCTTGGCCTCGGTGGTTTCGCTGAACAGCTTGCGGATGTGGTCGAACACGCCGGTATAGGTGGCCGGGTTGGACCGCGGCGTGCGCCCGATCGGGCTCTGGTCGACGCCGACCACCTTGTCCAGCGCCTCGATGCCGCGCACCCGGCGGTGCCGTCCCGGTGGCAGTTTGGCGCCGTTGATCCGGTTGGCCAGCGACGTGTACAGGATGTCGTTGACCAGGCTGGACTTGCCCGAGCCCGAAACCCCGGTGATCGCCACGAAGCAGCCCAACGGGAACGAGACGTCGATGTTGCGCAGGTTGTGCTCCCGCGCGCCCTCGACCACGAGGTCCCGGCCGCGCTGGCGCGGGCGGCGGGTCAACGGCACGGCGATCTCCCGCCGCCCGGACAGGTAGGCGCCGGTCAGCGACTCCGTTGAGGCCAGCAGGTCGTCCACCGAACCGGAGACGACGATCCGCCCGCCGTGCTCACCGGCCCGCGGGCCGATGTCGACCACCCAGTCCGCGGCCCGGATGGTGTCCTCGTCGTGCTCGACCACGATCAGGGTGTTGCCCAGGTTCTTCAGGCGGACCAGGGTGTCGATGAGGCGGTGGTTGTCGCGCTGGTGCAGCCCGATCGACGGCTCGTCGAGCACGTACAGGACGCCGACCAGGCCGGAGCCGATCTGGGTGGCCAGCCGGATCCGCTGGGCCTCGCCACCGGCCAGGGTGGCCGACGCCCGGTCCAGCGACAAGTAGTCGAGCCCGACGTCGACGAGGAAGCCGAGCCGAGCATGCACCTCCTTGAGCACCCGTTCCGCGATCGCCTTGTCCCGCCCGACGAGGCTCACCGTGCGGAAGAAGTCGTTGGCGTCGCCGATCGACAGCGCCGAGACCTCGGCGATCGAGCGACCGCCCACGGTGACGGCGAGGATCTCGGGCTTGAGGCGGGTCCCGCCGCAGGTCGGGCACGGCACTTCGCGCATGTAGCCCTCGTACTTCTCGCGCGAGTAGTCGCTCTCGGTCTCGGTGTGCCGGCGCTCGATCCAGTTGATGACGCCCTCGAAGCCGGTGTAGTACGAGCGCTTGCGGCCGTACCGGTTGGTGTACTTGACGTGGATCTGGTCCGGCGTGCCGTTGAGCACCAGCTTCTGGGCCCGGGCCGGCAGGTCCTCCCAGGGCTTGTGCAGGCTGAACCCCTCGCTGTCGGCCACACCCTGCAGCAGCCGCAGGAAGTACTCCGACGTCTGGCCGGTGGCCCACGGCGCGATCGCCCCGTCGGCCAGCGACAGCTCGGGGTCCGGGATCAGGAGGTCGGGGTCGACCTCCTTGCGAGTGCCGATGCCGGTGCACACCGGGCAGGCGCCGAACGGGGAGTTGAAGGAGAACGAGCGCGGCTCTAGGTCGTCGATGGCCAGCGGGTGCCCGTTCGGGCAGGCCAGCCGCTCGGAGAAGCGGCGCTCGCGGTGGGCGTGGCTCTCGGGCAACTCGACGAAGTCCAGGATCACCAGCCCGTTGGCCAGCGTGAGCGCGGTCTCGACCGAGTCGGTGATGCGCTGCTTGCTGCTGGCCCGCACGGTGAGGCGGTCCACCACCACCTCGATCGTGTGCTTTTCCTGCTTCTTCAGGCTCGGCGGCTCGGTCAGCGGGTGGACCACGCCGTCGACCCGCACCCGGCTGTAGCCCTTGGTCTGCAGGTCCTCGAACATCTCCGCGTACTCGCCCTTGCGCTCCCGGATGACCGGGGCGAGCACCTGGAAGCGCACCCCCTCGTCCATCTCGAGCACCTGGTCGACGATCTGCTGCGGGGTCTGCTTGGTGATCGACTCCCCACACACCGGGCAGTGCGGCTTGCCGATGCGCGCGTAGAGCAGGCGCAGGTAGTCATAGACCTCGGTGATCGTGCCGACCGTCGAGCGGGGGTTGCGTGACGTCGACTTCTGGTCGATCGACACCGCCGGGGACAGGCCCTCGATGAAGTCCACGTCCGGCTTGTCCATCTGCCCCAGGAATTGGCGGGCGTAGGCCGACAGCGACTCGACGTAGCGCCGCTGGCCCTCGGCGAAGATCGTGTCGAAGGCCAGCGACGACTTCCCGGAGCCCGACAGGCCAGTGAAGACGATCAAGGCGTCGCGCGGCA
Organism: Actinomycetota bacterium; assembly: GCA_030947395.1. Lineage (GTDB taxonomy): Bacteria > Actinomycetota > Actinomycetes > Mycobacteriales > Jatrophihabitantaceae > JALZBL01. Next base: position 3,327 of record JALZBL010000255.1, read on the forward strand.
GCTCGAGGTTGACGTCGCGCAGGTTGTGCTCGCGGGCCCCCCGCACGATCAGTTGGTCAGACACACGTTCTTCTCTCGAGTGGGAAGTCCTGGCCCGGACCGACGGTAGTCAGCCGGTCCGACAACGCCGGAAAGCGGCACTCTGGGTGTCGCCGACCGATCCGTGCCGGCGTCGTGGAAGCGGGTGGCGCGGCCGGCGTAGCCGCCGACGCTCCAGCCGGGCGGCGCTGCGGCCTGCGTTGAAT
>JALZBL010000256.1 GCA_030947395.1 Actinomycetota bacterium
GCCCGGCGCGGTGGCGCGCGGGGCGGTCGCGGGCCGGCGCGGTCGCGGGCCGGTGCGGTGGCGCCTGAGCCATTTCGTCGGTGCCGCGCTTTACCGTCCAGACGTGAGTTCGCCCCGACCGTCACCGCCGCCAACGGCCCCACCGGCGCCGCCGGCGCGGCCGTACGTGCAGACGAGCCTGGACGAGCTGGACGCGCCCCTACACCAGGAGACCTTCGTCGTCGTGGACCTCGAGACCACCGGCGGCCGGGCGGGGCAGGACGCCATCACCGAGATCGGTGCGGTCAAGGTGCGCGGCGGCGAGGTGCTCGGTGAGTTCCAGACCCTGGTCGACCCGCAGCGCGCCATCGCGGCGTTCGTCAGCGTGCTGACCGGCATCACCGACGCGATGGTCGTCGGAGCACCGCCCGCCGCCCAGGCGCTCCCCGCCTTTCTGGAGTTCTCCCGGGGCGCGGTGCTCGTCGCTCACAACGCGCCCTTCGACATCGGCTTTCTCAAGGCGGCCGCGCACGGCTGCGGGCACGCATGGCCCGATCACGCCGTGGTCGACACCGCGGTACTGGCCCGGCGGCTGCTCACCCGCGACGAGGTGCCGAACTGCAAGCTGGGCACGCTCGCCACCTACTTCCGGGCTACCACCACGCCGAACCACCGCGCACTCTACGACGCCCGGGCCACGGTGGACGTGCTGCACGCGCTCATCGCCCGCCTCGGCAGCTACGGCGTGCAGTCCCTCGCCGAGCTGCGCTCGTTCACCGCCCAGGTCTCGCTGGCCCAGCGCCGCAAACGCCACCTGGGCGACCACCTGCCGACGGCGCCGGGCGTCTACATCTTCCGCGACGCGCGCGGCGTGCCCCTGTACGTGGGCACCAGCCGCAGCCTGCACACCCGGGTGCGGCAGTACTTCGTGGCCAGCGAGACCCGCACCCGGATGGGCGAGATGGTCGGCCTGGCCGAGCGGGTCGACGGCATCGAGTGCGCGCACCCGCTCGAGGCCCAGGTGCGCGAACTGCGCCTGATCGCCGCCCACAAGCCCCGCTACAACCGGCGCTCGAAGTTCCCCGAGCGTTCCGTGTGGCTCAAGCTCACCCGGGAGGCCTACCCCCGACTCTCCGTCGTGCGCGAGGTGCGGGCCGACGGCGCGCCGTACCTCGGGCCGCTGCGGTCGCAGCGCCAGGCCGAGGTCGTCCGCGACGCGATCCACCACGCCGTACCCCTGCGCCAGTGCACCGACCGGCTCAGCCTCACCCGGATCATTCGCGGCGCCTGCGCGCTGGCCGGTATGAACCGCTGCCCGGCGCCGTGCGAGCACCGCATCTCCGAGTCCGCGTACGCCGCGCTCGCCGGCCTGGTTACCACGGCCTGGCACGGCGATGTCGAGGCAATCGTCGCCCCGCTGCGCGAGCGGTTGGTGACGCTGTCGGCCCAGCAGCGGTTCGAGGAGGCGGCCACGGTCCGCGACCGCGTCGCCACCGTCGTGCGCGCCTGCGCCCGGATGCAGCGGATCGGGTCGCTCACCGAGATCGCCGAACTGGTGGCCGCCCGACCCGACGGCGCCGGTGGCTGGGAGCTGGCGGTCGTGCGCTACGGGCGGTTGGCCGCGGCCGGCGCCGCGGTGCGGGGCGTCGATCCGATGCCGGTGATCGCCGCCCTGGTCGAGACCGGCGACGCCGTCGAGGTCGGGCCGGGACCGCTGCGGGCGGCGCTGGCCGAGGAGACCGAATGCGTGCTGCGCTGGCTCGAGCTCGACGGAACCCGGCTGGTGAGCTCGACCCAGGGCTGGGCCTGCCCGGCGTTCGGGGCGGGCCGGTTACGGGCCTTCTGCGACTCGATCGCCGACGCTCGCTCCGCGGCCTCCCCCTTCGCCGACCGGCGACATCTGCCGGTCGTGGCCCGCCCGGCCCGGCGCATCGCCTAGGACACCAGGCTCGAGTCCGCCGGCCAGCACCCGGGCTAAGCTCGCCGCCGTGATCACCACCATCGTCATGATCGCCGTCGAGAGCGACCGCATCCCCGAGGTGGCGCAGGAGATCGCCGACATCGAGGGCGTGAGCGAGGTGTACTCGGTCGCCGGCGACGTCGACCTGATCGCGGTCGTGCGGGTGCGGGACTTCGACGCCATCGCCGACGTCATCGCCGGGCGCATCAGCAAGGTGGACGGTGTCGTCCACACCGACACCCACGTGGCGTTTCGGGCCTACTCGCGCCACGACCTCGACATCGCCTTCGACCTCGGCGACTGACCTCGGGCCGCCGGCGCGGACCGAACGGTCATTCGGCGGGCGAGCTCAGCGGGGCAACGCGGACCTCAGCCGGCCAGCGCGCGGCTGAGTTCGACCCACCGGTCCAGGGTCGCGGCGGCGGCGCCGGAATCGATCGCGCGCCGGGCCGCCTCGAGCCCGGACCCGATCGCCGCGTCGAGATCGCTCAGCCCGTCGTCGCGACCGTGAGCGTCGTAGGCGCCGATCGCGGCCGCGGCGTTCAGCGCCACGGCATCACGGACCGGACCCGGCCGACCCCCCAGGACGTCGCGCACGACGGCGGCGTTGAACGCGGCGTCGCCCCCGACCAGCGCGTCCGGCCCGGGCGGCTCGAGGCCGAATCGTCGCGGGTCGACCGAAGTCTCGCGCACGGTCCCGGCGTGGGCGACCCAGACGCGCGACGTCGTCGTGGTGGTGAGTTCGTCGAGGCCGTCGTCGCCGCGGAAGACCAGCGCACTCATCCCCCGCCGGGCGAGAACCTCGGCCATGACCCCGGCCAGACCCGCGTCGGCGCAACCTACGGCGCTCGCACTCGGCCGGGCCGGGTTGGTCAGCGGTCCCAGCACGTTGAACGCGGTCGCCACGCCCAGCTCCCGGCGCGGCCCGCCGGCGTGACGCAGGCCGGAGTGGAACACCTGGGCGAAGCAGAAGCCGATGCCGACCTCGCGGGTGCACCGGGCTACGTCGGCCGCGGGCAGGGAGATCGCCACGCCGAGGGTTTCCAGTACGTCGGCTGCCCCGCACCGGCTCGACGCCGCCCGGTTACCGTGCTTGATCACCGTGCGGCCCGAGCCGGCCACGACCAGCGCCGCCATGGTGGAGAGATTGACCGTGTGCGCAGAGTCGCCCCCGGTACCCACCACGTCCACCGCGGGGCCGTCGACGACGACCACCGGTGCCCGCTGCAGCATCGTGCGGGCCAGTCCCTCCAGCTCGCTGGCCGTCTCCCCTTTGGCGTGCAGCAGCACCGCGAACGCGGCCAGCTGGGCCGGCGTCGCCTCGCCCTGCATGATCTGGTCCATCGCCCAGGCCGTTTGCTCGCCGGCAACCGGACGGCCACGCATGAGCTCACCCAGGATCGCTCGCCACGACGGCGCGATCCTGCCGCCCGATGCATCCGAGGACGCCGAGCCTTCCACCGGCGGCACGGGAACACCATTCGCCGAGACTGGGCCTTCCACCGGCGATATCTCACCTGGCCCCGGCGGCAGCGGACCTCGGCCGGGCGGCACCGGACCTTGGCCCGGGGACACCGGGCGTTCGCTCGGGGACACGTGCCTGCGCTCAGCGCAGGAC
>JALZBL010000257.1 GCA_030947395.1 Actinomycetota bacterium
CATGCAGGCCGAGGCCGGGGTCGGCATCCCGATCGACCTGGTCACCGTCATCCAGGCGCTCATCGTCATCTTCGTGGCCGCGCCCCGCCTGACCCGGGCCATCTACCGGCTTCGGGACCGCGGCGCTGGCGGCCTGGCCGGCTCGACCAGCAACCTCGCGGTGACCGTCACCGGCACGCGCATCACCCGGTTCCCGCGGCACATCGTGGTGGGTGCCGCCCAGGCGGTGGTCGGGGTGCTCTCGCTGGTCGGATTCGGTCTGGCTGCCCGGTCGCGCCACGACGTCTTGTTCCAGTTCTCGCTGCCCGGGGCGCGCTTCGATCTGGGCAGCTGGACCTACTCGGCCCGCCCGATGGCGATCGCGCTCAGCCTGCTCGTAGTACTCGTCGCCGCGGCCACCCTGACCGCTCGGCTGGCGGCGCGATGGAGTTCGGCGATCACGGTGTTCGCCGTGCTGGTGGCCTTCATGTCGTGGTCCCTGGCGGGATCGGTCTCCGGGCTGAACGTGGTTTCGCTCCTCCAGGGCGCCCTGTTCCCCGCCGCCATCCCGCTGATCCTCGGCGCGCTGGCCGGGGTGCTCGGCGAACGGGCCGGCGTGGTGAACGTGGCCATCGAGGGCCAGCTCCTGCTGGGCGCCTTCGCCGCCGCCGCGGTAGGGACGCTGGCCGGCAGCGTCTGGGTCGGCGCGCTGGGAGGCGCGGTGGCCGGCGTGCTGGTGGCGGCGATCCTGGCCGTGATGGCGATCCGCTACCTCGTCGACCAGGTCATCATCGGCGTGGTGCTCAACCTGTTGGTCGCCGGCGTCACCAGCTTCCTGTTCATCAAGTTGATGACACCCCACCCGGGCGACTACAACCAGCCCAACTACTTCCACGTCTGGAAGGTGCCCCTGCTCGGGGACATCCCGATCGTCGGACCGGTCTTCTTCGACGGGACGATCTTCCTCTACTTCAGTTACGCCGTCCTGGTCGCCGTGCACTACGGCCTGTTTCACACCCGCTGGGGACTGCGGCTGCGCGCGGTCGGCGAGCACCCCCGCGCGGCCGACACGGTGGGCATCGACGTGCTGCGTACCCGCTACGTGGCTCTGCTGCTCGCCGGCGCGATCGCCGGACTCGGCGGGGCGTTCCTGGTGATCGGCAGTGGCTCGTCCGGGACCTTCGGCCTCGGCATCTCGGCCGGCAAGGGATTCATCGCTCTGGCCGCGGTGATCTTCGGCAAATGGACTCCCAAGGGTGCGGTGCTGGCCGCACTGTTGTTCGGCTTCGCCGACCAACTGCAGAGCTTGCTCTCCCAGGCCGGCACGCCGATCGACTCGAACCTGCTGCTCACGCTGCCCTACCTGGTCACCCTCCTCGCCGTCGCCGGGTTCATCGGACGGGTGCGCGCCCCCGCGGCGGACGGGCAGCCCTACTTCCCGGCCTGAGGATTCGGTACCGCTGACGGTATTTCCGGGTACCGTCAGCGGTATGAAGACGAGTTTCGACATCTCCGAGCCGTTGCTGCGCGAGGTGCAGCGCTTGGCCAAGGAGCGCGGCACGACCGCTCGGTCGCTGGTTGAGGAAGCGCTGGTGCGACTGCTCGATCAAGTGGCGGTCGAGTGTGATCGCCCGTTCGTGCTCCGCGATGTGAGCGTTCGTGGTCAAGGGCTGTCGCCCGAATTCGTCAACTCGACGTGGGAGGAGATCCGCGACGCCTCCTACGGTGTCCGGTCCTCATCGTGATCGCGGTCGACACGAATGTCTTGATCTACGCCCACCGGGCGGAGATGGCGCTGCACGAGACATCGGCCGCCGCGGTTCGCCGATTGGCCACCTCAGCCGCCGCGTGGGCGATACCGTGGCCGTGCCTGCACGAGTTCTTGTCCGTGGTCACCCATCCCCGGATCTTCGTTCCACCGAGCTCGATCGACGAAGCCTTGGACCAGATTTCTGCCTGGGCGTCGTCTCCGTCCCTCGTCATGATCGGCGAGAGCCGGCAGCATCTATCGACCCTGACCGCACTCGTGAAGTCCGCCCGGATCGGCGGACCAAGAGTTCGCGATGCCCGGGTCGCCGCCATCTGTCTCGACCATGGCGTCCGGGCGCTGGTGACCCAGGACAGGGACTTCAGCCGATTTCCCTCACTGAGGACGCGCAGCGTGCTCGAGGGACCTCTCGCCTCATGAACGGCGTCGACTGGGACGGGCTGCGGGCGGCAGCAATCGCCGCCATGGCACACGCCTACGCGCCGTACTCGCATTACCCGGTCGGCGCGGCGGCGCTGGTCGAGGACGGGCGCACCGTCACCGGGTGCAACGTCGAGAACGCCTCCTACGGCCTGACCCTGTGCGCCGAGTGCGGGCTGGTGTCCTCCCTGCACACCACCGGTGGCGGCCGGCTGGTGGCCTTCGCCTGCGTGAACGGGGCGGCCGAATTGATCAGCCCGTGCGGGAGATGCCGCCAGCTGTTGTTCGAACACGGCGGGCCGGACCTGCTGGTGGACTCTGCGGCCGGGCCGGTGACCATGGCGCAGCTGCTGCCCGGAGCCTTCGGGCCCTGGGATCTCGGCGCGGCCGGCGGCGGCTAGCCTCTCATCCCGTGAGCGAGCCGTTCGACGCCGTGTCGGTGATCATTGCCAAGCGCGACGGCGGGCGCATTCCGGATGCCCAGATCGACTGGGTCCTCGACGCCTACACCCGGGGCGCGGTGGCGGATGAGCAGATGTCGGCCCTGGCCATGGCCGTGCTGCTGAACGGGATGGCACCCGATGAGCTGACCCGCTGGACTGCGGCCATGATTGCCTCGGGGGAGCGGCTGGACCTCTCCGGCGTGCGACGGCCCACCGTCGACAAGCACTCGACCGGCGGGGTGGGCGACAAGATCACCCTGCCGCTCGCCCCGCTGGTGGCCTCGTGCGGGGCCGCTGTGCCGCAATTGTCCGGCCGGGGTCTCGGGCACACCGGGGGGACGTTGGACAAGCTGGAGTCCATTGCCGGGTGGCGGGCCGCGGTGAGCAACGCCGACTTCCTGGCCCAGCTCGATTCGGTCGGTGCCGTCGTGTGCGCCGCCGGGGACGAGCTGGCTCCGGCCGACCGCAAGCTCTACGCGCTGCGCGACGTCACCGGCACGGTCGAGGCGATCCCGCTGATCGCCAGTTCCATCATGAGCAAGAAGATCGCCGAGGGCGCCTCAGCGCTCGTGCTCGACGTGAAGGTGGGAAGCGGCGCGTTCATGAAGGACGTCGACACCGCGCGGGAGCTGGCCCGGGCCATGGTCGATCTGGGTGCGGCGCACGGGACGAAGACGGTGGCGGTGCTGACCGACATGTCGACGCCGCTGGGCCGCACCGCCGGCAACGCGCTCGAGGTGGCGGAGTCGGTGGAGGTGCTCGCCGGCGGCGGGCCGCCCGACGTCGTCGAGCTGACCCTGGTCCTGGCGCGGGAGATGCTGGCCGCGGTCGGTATCGACACCGACCCGGCCGAGCACCTGCGCGACGGCCGGGCCATGGACGTCTGGCGGGCCATGATCGCCGCCCAGGGTGGCGACCCCGACGCGCCGCTGCCCACCGCTCGGG
>JALZBL010000258.1 GCA_030947395.1 Actinomycetota bacterium
ACCGCCGAGGTGAACGGGTTCTGGGGCGGTTACACCGGCCCGGGCGGTAAGACGATCATTCCCACCGACGCCCACGTCAAGTTGTCGTTTCGCCTCGTGGCCGCGCAGGATCCGGCCCGCATCCGACCCGCGGTGGAGCAGTTCGTCCGCGACCACACTCCGGTCGGCATTCGGGCCGCGCTCGAGTGGGAGGGCCCCGGCGTCGCTCCGTGCCTGGTCCCGCTGGACACACCGGCCTACGGGGCCCTGACCCGAGCGATCTCGACCGCCTTCGACGGCGCCGAGGTGCTGCCGACCCGCGAGGGCGGCAGCGGACCGGAGGCGGCGCTGCAGCAGAGCATCGGCGCGCCGCTGGTCTTCCTCGGCGTCGGGCTGCCGGACGACCACATCCACGCTCCGAACGAGAAGGTCACCCTCTCGATGCTCGATCGCGGGGCCGAGGCGGCCGCCCACCTCTGGGCCGAGTTCGCCCGGCTGGGCCGCGACGGCCTGGCCGGCTGAGCGGCGGGCCGTACCGTGTCCGGCATGGCTTCGGTTCGTCTGCCCGATCTCGCCCACCCACTTTTTCATCACACCCTCGACAACGGCCTGCGCGTCGTCCTTGCCCCGGACCGCTCGGTGCCGGTGGTTGCGGTGTCGGTGCTCTACGACGTCGGCATCCGTTCCGAGCCCGAGGGCCGCACCGGCTTCGCCCACCTCTTCGAGCACCTCATGTTTCAGGGCTCGGCCACGCTCGGGAAGATGGAACACCCGAAGTACGTCCAGTCCTCGGGAGGGGTGTTCAACGGCAGCACCCACTTCGACTACACCGACTACTTCGAGGCGCTGCCGGCCAACGCCCTGGAACGGGGGCTGTTCCTCGAGGCCGACCGGATGGCCTCGCCCCGGCTGACCGAGGAGAACCTGGCCAACCAGATCGCGGTGGTCAAGGAGGAGATCCGGGTCAACGTCATGAACCGCCCCTACGGCGGATTCCCCTGGCTGGAACTGCCGGGGGTCATGTTCGACACCTACCCCAACGCCCACAACGGCTACGGCAGCTTCGTCGACCTGGAGCACGCGACCATCGACGATGCGGCCGGCTTCTTCCGTCGCTACTACGCGCCCGCCAACGCGGTGCTCGGCCTCGGCGGCGACTTCGATCCCGATGCGGCGCTGGCGCTGGTCGAGGCCCAGTTTGCCCGGGTCAGCAAGCGCACCCGGCCCGGCCGCCCCGATTTCGCCGAACCCCGCCTGACCGTCGAACGCCGCGCCACCACCGACGACCGCCACGCGCCGATGCCGGCCGTGGCCATCGGCTACCGGGTGCCCGATCCGCTGCGCCTCGGCCCGGACTTCCTGGCCAACGTCCTGCTGGCCGAACTGCTCAGCGACGGCGACTCTGCGCGCCTGCAGCAGCGCCTCGTGCAGCGCGACGGCCTGGTCACCGACATCAGCGCCTACATCGGCGAGTTCGGCGACCCGTTCGACGAGCGCGACCCGAGCGTGTTCACGATCACCGCGCACTACCCGGTCCGCGAGTCGCTGGAGGTGATCCTGGCCGCCGTGGACGACGAGCTCGAGCGCATCGCCACCGACGGCCTGCGCTCCGGCGAGCTGGACCGGGTGCGGACCCGCTACGTCGCCTCGTTGTTTCGCGACCTCGACTCAGTGCTCAACCGCACGCTGACCTTCGCCAAGTTCGAGCTGCTCTTCGGCGCGGCCGAAACAGCGCTCGAGCTGCCGACCCGACTGGCTGCGGTCACCGCCGACGACCTACGGGACGCGGCGGCGGCGCTCGCGCCGAACACGAGAACCGTGCTCGAACTCGTCCCGGGCGGTGCGGCGTGAGCCCGGCTGCGCGCGGGGCCGCACCGGCCCTCGTCGTCCCGGCCCTCGGGCCGGTGGCTCGTCCCAAGCGGCTCACGGCGGCCGAGCGCACACTGCCGTCCGGGTTGACTGTCCTGGCCGTGCGCCGGACCAGCGTGCCCATGGTCGAGGTGCGGTTACGCGTCCCCTTCTCGGCCGCCGCGGCGAGCCACCCGGCGCGGGCCGAGCTGCTGGCCGACTCGCTGCTGTCCGGCACCGACCGCCGCAGCCGCGAGGACATCGCCTCGACCGTGCAGGGCCTCGGTGGATCGCTGTCGACCTCGGTGGACGCCGACCGCTTGCTGATCGGCGGATCGGCGCTGGTCACCGAGGTGAAGCCGCTGCTGGCGCTACTCGGCGAGGTCCTGACCCGGGCGGCCTATCCCGGCGCGGAAGTCGCGCGGGACCGCGCCCGACTCATCGAACGACTCACCATCGCCCGGTCCCAGGCCGGCACCATCGCGCACGAGGCTTTGGCCCATCGGTTGTTCGGCCGCCATCCGTACGCGCTGGACATGCCGCAGCCCGAGGCCGTGGCCGCCACCACGGCGGCCCAGGTCCGCCGGTTGCACGCGGCCCGGGTCCGGGCGCGGGGCGCCACGCTGATCCTCGTCGGTGACTTCTCCCCGAAGCGGGTGCTCAACCAGGCGGCGACCGCACTGGCCGACTGGACCGGCGACGAACCGGCCGCGGCGATTCCGGCCCTTCCGCCGATCGAGCCCGGGGCCGCGGTTCTGCTCGACCGGCCGGCCTCGGTGCAGTCGGCGCTGCGCCTCGGCGGGGCCGCGGTGGGACGGACCCATCCCGATGCGCCGGCCCTGAACCTGGCCAACCTGGTCTTCGGCGGCTACTTCTCCTCCCGCTGGGTCGAGAACATCCGCGAGGACAAGGGCTACACCTACTCCCCGCGCAGCGCCGTCGAGCACCACGTGCTGGGATCGGTGTTCACCGCCGCCGCCGACGTGGCCACCGAGGTCACCGCGGCCGCTCTGCTGGAGACGCAGTACGAGCTCGGGCGGATCGCGTCGCTGCCCGTCACCGACGCCGAGGTCGATGCGGTGCGGCAATACGCGATCGGCACGCTGGCCCTGTCGGTGGCCACCCAGAGTGGCTTGGCCTCGACGCTGTCCTCGCTGGCCGGCTCCGGTCTGGGGCTCGACTACCTAGCCGCCCAGCCCGGCCGGCTGGCGGCCGTCACCACCGAGCAAGTCTCGGCCGCGGCGGCGACCTACCTGGCCCCGTCGCGGTTGGTGACGGTCATCGTCGGCGACGCCGCGCAGGTCAGCGACCCGTTGCGGGCGATCACGGCGCTGGCCCCCGCCGACCCTGCATCCTGAGCGGCGGCGTGGAGCCCGCCACCCCGCCCGCAGGCCCCCGGATGGTTCCGACCCTGGCCCGGCTGGCCCACGACCGGTTGGCCTACCGGCGCCGCGACGAGCAGTGGTTGGACGAGGCCTGGGCCGGCGCCCGGGTGCTGGAGATCCGTCCGGACGCCACCGCGTCGGTGCGCTGGACGGGTGACCAGGCGGCGCTCGTGTTCCGCCGGCCGGCCGCGGGCGAGGACCGGTGCGCCGCGGTGTTCCTCGGCGAGGCCGACGGCACGCCCTACTTCGCCCGCCTCGATGCCGCCGCCGCCACCGACCGAGCCGCCGACGTCGATGCCGCCACTGACGGAGCCGCCGACGTTGATGCCGCCAACGACGAC